>CATIYX010000081.1 GCA_949739095.1 uncultured Clostridia bacterium
AATTAACTCTAAATCATTTGCGTTATAAGCAACAGCAAAGGTTTTTGTTAAAATATTTTGCAGACTTCTACCAGAGACGACTACCTGTAGAATTTCACCCTGCTTAACCCCTTTACGCAAAATGCCAGCAGTATCTTCTAAAATATTGATCACCGGTACATTTGACAATATTGTAGTATCGCCGTATTCCAGCGTCATACCGCAATTATTTTTCATAAATCCAAGCTGTACTGAAGTGCTTCCAGATTTTTTCGGCGTAAATCCGCTTTGCACCGTTCCATTAATATACTCCGAAAATCCTGTTTCAGGTGTCATTTCAAAAATCCGTTCAGACGCTACACTCCAGTCTTGTACAACTCCTTACAAAACAATTTGTGTCATATCCTTCTTGTGTTTTTTTCTAGCTGTAGCAGCACAAACTTACTTTTGTCCTACGGTCTTTGTAGCCGCTCAACTTTCCGGTGAATATCTCCCCCTTCATATATCCTCCTCTAATCTTGATGATACATTTCCATAATTCTTTATTTTGAATTTTATATGGGATTTTTACTTTTTCAGAGATTATATTAACGGTGATGTCCACATAGAAAACATGTTAATATGCAACAAAAAAAACGCTTGATAAAAAATATATATTATAGGAAATTGTTTTATATATTTTATCATATATCCTACATACATGTCAATTATTGTGTATATTTTTTATGATTTCTGTTAGAAATCTTTGATTTTCTTTTTTACACGTGTACTATATATTTTTATTCAAGTTTTATCTCATTGGGAGTTCATACTGAACCCGTCCTCAGTCCACTAAATAGACAAACCAATAGCGCTCATAAAATTATTTTTTTGTGGGGTTATGGTGGCGATTTTTGATAAAGCCTAGAAAAATACTCACTATCTATATTCCGGCAGAAATATCAAGATAAATTTATGTATGACTTACGCAAAACCATACTATATAGTACTTATGCAAAAAAGGAGATGTCATACGACATCTCCTTTTAAATCAATGATACACAGAAAGTATTCCAAAATTCATAAAAAACTTGCATAAGCAAATTCTTTATGAAAATTATTGTGATAGATTTCAACCCACAGGAGACATCCCCCTGACACATATTCAACATACCACTAATCCATCAGTATGTCAACTTTAATTACTACCTTATTTATTCTACTTACTCAATCTGAGCATAATCAGTCACAGGTATGAAAAGAGTGTCTATGTTCTTTTGCAATTTATACATATCATAATCACACCACGCCCGCGTTGGCAAATTATCTTGTATACGACATGGCGGTGTCATAGCTGCTACGACATACTCTATTTTATTATCCCTGATTTTAGGGGCATAGTACACGTGCCGCACTTTCACAAAGTTCTTTGGGTTTTTAGCGTTTGATACATTAGGCTAATACACCGTAACATTATCTAAATATCGTCTTGTATACAGCAAATTTTCTCAGCGATCGCATAGTCTACATAGAAAGGCATTATAAAAACCCCATACTTAATTGCTTCTATTGGACGATTATCGCGGCAACAAAAAAAGGTTTCTACGGCATTTAGACTCAAACCTTCATCAAATTTAACTGCTGGAAGTACAGGACACAATCCTTCACGCCATCCAAACAAACGGATATTATAATATTAGTTTAAAATTTCATTTCGTTCGATGCCAATTCTGCATCGATTTCTTTTAGTTTCTGTGGACGATACTGTATTCCTTCACCATTTTTCTTTATTTTGGCTTTAAAAATTTGATATCTATTTGATGCGATATTTAGTTGTTCACGCTCTGTTACAAAACCACCGCTAGACAGCAATCTATTAGTTTGACTCATTATTACTTTAGATAATATTTTTGCTTTTTCGTCGCAGGTTAGATACACCTTATTATTTCCACTCACCGACGAGTCGGGGTTAACACCACAAATCTCAATCATCAATATACTGACTCCAACACCAGCTGAATCCCTTACTCCAAATTTATCCCGCTGCAATTGTTGTAGATGGTATAATGGGAGTATGCGTCTCACCAAAATCTGACGAAAATCGCTGTTTTAACGCTTCTGGTTTTTCGTAATACCCAATCACCCACTGAGATTTCATATTCTCTGACATTTTTTTAATTTCTTCATTACATGTAAGCACCGATACAAAAGTTTTCTCCAATTCTTCTTTATCCATACTGTCCATTTGCTTTGCAAGATAATTTAGAGTCTCAATATCTACAAACTGATTTTCCAACACCTTAAGTTGCGGATAATCAACGACTTTTTCAACAAATAAGCCCTTTGTTACATCATCTACGTCGGATATGTGCAGTTCTGGCAATTTCGCAGACAAATATGTTTCATCTACCGGAAATTCTATATCAACTTTTGTACTCAAAAAATTAAATTTCATCTTAATCAATTATTTTACCCCCACATTCTTAAATACTCACACAGAAAAAATATTTTGCTTTTTAAAAATTGTTGCATTATTACTCTTCATAAAAGCTCTCCTTTCTTTTTAGATACCGCCTTCGACTTTATTATATAAAAAAAGAGGATAACTTCCATTCAGAAATTATCCTCACAATTTATCACTATCCAGAGTTCGAATCCTGTTTCTAACGTTTATACATCAAAAATCATTTAAAAGCATTGTCCCCAGTTCAAGTCCTCTACAAATAGGTGCTACATCTATCTTTCTGCAATCGTCACACTTTTTTCAAAAAGTCCGCAAACCCGCATAAAAACTGAACGGTTTGGACTGTATCCAAACCGTTCGACTTTTCTGGTGGAACGTAGGGGATTCGAACCCCTGACCCCCACACTGCCAGTGTGGTGCGCTCCCAGCTGCGCTAACATCCCACATTTTCTACTAAACTGATTATAGCATAAAAATAAGGCTAAAGTCAAGAGTACCATTTCATTTATAGCTATATTTTTTCATACTCTCCAATCAAATATCTTTTACCTGAACTCATTATATGTCTTTCGACAAAAGACCTGTTTTATGCCCTGTATAGATGGAATTTTCTGGGTGAAAATCCTTACTTTTTATTATCAAATCCAAAATCACGTATCAAATGGTTATTATTACGCCAATCGTTTTTTACCTTAACCCATAATTCTAAATAGACTTTTTTCTTCATCATTTCTTCTAGTTCCAACCGCGCATTTCTTCCAATCCGTTTGAGCATTTCACCCTGTTTCCCAATAATAATTCCTTTATGGCTGTCTTTTTCACAGTAGATATTCACACCAATCTCATTGACATTCGCTTTTTCTTTAAACACAGCAACTTCAATGGCAACACCATGCGGTACTTCCTTATCCAGTAGACGGAGCATTTTTTCGCGTACTACCTCTGCCGTAATTTCCCGTTCTGTCATATCTGTAACCATTTCTTCCGGATAAAACTCTGGTCCCTCCGGCAAATATTGTTCGATTTCTGCAACAACAAGGTCTAACCCATTTTCTTTTTTAGCAGAAATTGGAATAATGCTGTCAAACGAATACAATTTTTGATAGGTATCTATTTGAGGCAACAAACTTTCTTTTTCACATAAATCCACTTTGTTTAGTAACAAAATGCATGGTAAGTCATACTTTCCCAAATTTTGGATGATTTCTTCTTCTGCACTAGTCAACGCCATAGACGCGTCACTCACATATAAAATCAAATCAGCATCTTTTGCACTATTGTCAGCCACACCCACCATATATTCTCCTAGCCGTGTCCGTGGTTTGTGTAATCCCGGCGTATCTACAAAAATAATTTGTGATGCCGACGATGTACGGATTCCCAATAATTTCGTTCTGGTGGTTTGCGGCTTGTCCGACATGATAGCGATTTTTTGTCCAACTAAACGATTCATCAGCGTTGATTTACCAACGTTGGGACGTCCAATGACCGCCACAAACCCTGACTTAAACTTCTGAGTCAATCTTTTTTCCCCCATCTCTTTTGTTTTTTTCTGAAAAAATAAACCATAATGCAATGATAATATAAACTGCCAGTGCACTACTGCGGAGCCAACTGCTGGTACAAATCTGCAACAATGTATGTATCCGTCCATTTTGCAGGAATAAAATTAGCCCAAGCACTGCTGCCATTATCGCTAGAACCAGCTCTCCGCCTGCTGCCGCATCCTTTGCCAGTTTCGCAAATTCATGATATTCAGATGTCTTTGCATCAATAGCATGTTCAATCGCAGTATTAAAAATTTCTCCTGCACACACACCCCCAATTGCCAGCGTCAGTATACACCATTCTACGCTCGAAAATTGCATGTGATAGGCAAAATAGAGCACCAATGCGGCACTGCTGATGTGAATCCGCATATTTCGTTCCGTTAAGACCGTGTGAATAATTCCGTGAAAGGCGCACCGGAAGCTGTCTCTTAACAACCAGTTTCTCTTTTGCATAATAATTCCTGCCTTTATCTGGTAAGTCCTAGACTCGTAAGAGCCTTTTCTTCTTTCTCACGCATCACAGCACGTTCTATTTCCTCTTCATGGTCATAACCAAGCAAGTGCAGCATAGAATGTGCTACTAAAAAACCGTATTCTCGTTCTACACTATGCCCATATTCCTCCGCTTGCTGTCGCGCCCGTTCATCTGATATCACAATATCTCCCAATACTAGTCGTCCATCTTCAAAATCACCTTCTTCTGTTTCAATCTTACCAGGTGTTTCATAAGACAACATTGGAAAAGACAATACGTCTGTCGGCGCATCAACATTTCGGTGTTCCAGATTCATCGCATGAATCTCCTCATTATCTGTTATGGTTACATACATACTAGTATCCATTTCAACACCTTCCTGTTCCAGCACCTTAGCAGAAACTGTCTGTATCACCTCCACCAATGCCGGACCAAGAGGAATCATCTCATCGTCAATAAACGCATAGTTCATTTCTGTTCACCTCCGCGTTTGACCGCAAATCGTTTTGCTGCTTCCACATTTTGTTTGCGGTCATATTTTTCATATGCTTTAATAATGCTCTGCACCAGCGGATGACGCACAACATCTTTTTCGCTGAACTGGCAAAACTCAATATCCTCTACACCCTGCAATACTTTTTGCGCTTCCTTCAAACCAGATTTTTTTCCGGCAGGCAAATCAATTTGTGTGATGTCACCTGTTACGACTGCCCGCGAACCAAACCCAATTCTGGTCAGAAACATTTTCATCTGTTCACCAGTTGTGTTTTGTGCTTCATCCAATATGATAAAAGCGTCATCCAAAGTTCTGCCGCGCATATATGCTAGCGGCGCAATTTCAATCTCGCCGCGCTCCACATAACGCTGATAGCTTTCTAAGCCAAACATATCGTAAAGGGCATCATAGAGCGGACGCAGATATGGGTCAACCTTTGTTTGCAAGTCGCCAGGTAAAAACCCCAATTTCTCACCCGCTTCAACAGCAGGACGCGTCAAGATAATACGACTAACTTCTTTATTTTTAAAGGCTTTCACTGCCATTGCAACCGCCAAATATGTTTTTCCTGTTCCGGCAGGACCAATACCAAAAACAACTGTATTTTTTTCCATGGATTTGATATATTTTTTTTGTCCCAATGTTTTGGGCTTAATTGGTTTTCCTTTTGCCGTAATACAAACAGTATCTTTAGAAATATCACTGAGTAAAACATCAATTCCATCTTCTACCAGCGTCATAGCATAGGTGATATTTTGCTCTGTCAAAATTTCTCCTTTTTTAATGATGTTGGCCAACGAAAATAATACTTTCTTTGCCTTTAGTACCTCATCTTCTTCCCCCTCTATTTTAATCACATTGTCTCTATTCATCAATCTTACATGATATTTCTGTTCAATCATTTTTGCGTGTTTATCAAACTCTCCGAATAGATTGATAACCGTTTCAATATCATTTGCTTCAAATGTCTGTACTGCCACTATACCACCTCCGTCTTTTGTACCATGTTATTATACCATAAACGCGAAGCGTTTTAGTATAATTTCGTGCATCTCCGTCGGTTGCCGACTTTTATGGTCGGCGAGACGGA
>CATIYX010000082.1 GCA_949739095.1 uncultured Clostridia bacterium
ATTATAAAATCAAAAGCGCCGCCGAATTGTTTCATCGCTTCGCTCGAAACCGGCGATGCGCAAAATTATACCAGTCCGCGTTGCGGACATGGTATAATGAAAAGGAGGATTCTTCATGAAAATATCAACCAAGGGACGATATGCCCTTCGTATGCTGCTAGACCTCGCTGCGCATGAAAATAATGGATTTATCGCGCTCAAAGACATTGCACAGCGGCAAGGCATTTCCAAAAAATATCTAGAGCAAATCGTTCCTATTGTAAATAAATCCGGCATCTTGCAAACAAACCGCGGATTTCAGGGTGGCTATAAACTTGCACAGTCACCCGACAAATATACCATTGGCATGATTTTGCGTCTGACGGAAGGGAGTTTGGCTCCTGTTTCCTGTCTTGACCAAACGCCGATACAATGTGAACGAAGCGACGAATGTCCCACGCTTCCTGTCTGGCAGGGTCTGAACAAAGTTATCAATGAATATCTCGACGGTATTACCTTGCAGGATATTTTAGACCAGCAGCGCCAGCGCTATTCCAACGACTATACCATCTGATACTTCGGAACAGAAATGCCAAACACCACGCGGCGTTTTTCCTATACCGAAAACAGACCCCAAATGTATCATTACATTTTCTTTTAATACCCCAAGAGGGCGAAACCCAAATGATTTTCATTCCGGTTTCGCCCTCTCTTTATATATCCCCAATCCCCTTGCGTTGTTTTCCTAAAACATAGAGGATGCGGTCTCCCCTATGCTCATGATTCCACTCTATTCCGAGAACATCGGTGTGGACAAATACCGCTCTCCGGTGTCCGGCAACAACGCCACAATCACTTTTCCTTTGTTTTCAGGACGCTTTGCAAGCTCCGTTGCTGCAAACACTGCCGCGCCGGAGGAAACACCCACCAATACACCTTCTTTTCTGGCAAGCGTTCTGCCTGTTTCAAATGCGTCTTCATTTTCTACTGTAATAATTTCATCATAAATTTTCGTATCCAATGTCTCCGGCACAAATCCTGCGCCAATTCCCTGAATTTTATGCGGACCTACTGTGCCTTTTGAGAGCACCGGCGAACCTGCCGGTTCCACAGCAACTACTTTGACCTGTGGATTCTTTGATTTTAAATAGTTGCCAACACCCGATATGGTGCCGCCGGTACCGACGCCCGCTACAAAAATATCCACTTTGCCGTCCGTATCCTGCCAGATTTCAGGTCCGGTCGTCTTACGGTGCACTGTCGGATTCGCCATATTCGTAAACTGGCTGGGAATGAAGCTGTTCGGCGTTTCCGCTGCTAATTCCTTCGCTTTTTCAATGGCGCCTTTCATGCCTTTTGCACCATCAGTCAACACCAACTCTGCCCCATAAGCTTTCAGCAGATTACGGCGTTCTACGCTCATGGTTTCCGGCATGGTGAGAATGATTTGATAGCCTCTTGCGGCGGCGACTGCCGCCAGACCAATACCAGTGTTGCCGCTCGTTGGTTCAATGATAACAGAATCCTGTTTTAAAAGCCCTTTTTCCTCCGCCTCGTCAATCATTGCCCTTGCGATTCTGTCTTTCACACTTCCCGCCGGATTGAAATATTCCAGCTTCACCAAAACGGTCGCTCCCAACGCTTTTTCTCTCTCATAATTTTTCAACTCCAAAAGCGGTGTTGTACCAATCAAATCCGTAATCTTTTCATAGATTTTCACTTAGAATCGCTCCTTTTCATTCTTTAATTTATACTCTCTATCTAATCCGCAGGCAGAAGTACTTCTGCCTCTGTCTTTCGTTTATTTTTTATCTTATCAAATGTCTGCATCAACATCGTTTTTCATTTGGTAGATACATCATCTACGCCTCCTCAATAATTCATACAAAACCTACCTTATTTCTAGGTTATATTATAGCACCATAGGAATGTTTTGTCAATCCTTTTTTTCTCATTTTTTTAATTTTATTTTAAAAATCCCCATTTTACCGCTTATATGGGCTGTTTGAAACTACTGCTATGTGTATACAGCAAAGCAATGTTGCGATGCTTGACAATCTATCCACCGAATGATATAATACATATCAAATAGATAGGTTTTATGCATTCGGTGCACTGTTCAAAATTTTCTCTAAAAAATATGCGCCGCACTGCCATAGACCATTTCTTGTGACGAGGAGCAAACATTTATGAAAGCTTTAGAAACAAGCATATATCAGCTTATGCATGAGCGAAACTTATCTGACGAATCACTGGCGGCACTGTTGGAAACCGCGGACGCCGACACACTACTGTTTTCCGCTGCTGATACAGTGCGGCGGCAGGTTTATGGCGATGAGGTCTATATCCGCGGATTGATTGAGTTCACCAATTATTGCAAAAACAACTGTTATTATTGCGGCATACGGCGGGATAACCGCTCTGCCGTGCGTTACAGGCTGAGCAAGGAGGAAATTCTTGCTTGCTGCACCGAGGGATATTCTCTCGGATTTCGCACGTTTGTCCTGCAAGGCGGTGAAGACCCGTTTTATACGGACGAACGCATCTGTGAAATCGTTGCTGCATTGCGAGCAACATTCCCTGATTGCGCTATTACGCTTTCCATGGGTGAAAAATCAAAGGAAAGCTATCTTTCCTATTATCAGGCGGGCGCAAACCGGTATCTGCTCCGGCACGAAACAGCGGACGCGGCGCATTATGGGAAACTGCACCCCGAAACCATGCAGTTGCAAACCAGAAAGGACTGCCTGTTTCATCTAAAAGAAATTGGCTACCAAGTCGGTTCCGGTTTCATGGTGGGGTCTCCCTACCAGACCACGCAAAATCTCATTGCGGACTTGCGTTTTTTGCAGGAGTTGCAACCGGATATGATAGGTATTGGTCCCTATCTGCGACACGGTGAAACGCCGTTTCATACATTTGAAAATGGTAGTCTGTCTCTCACGTTGCGGCTGATTGCTGTTCTCCGGCTGATGTTTCCCTATGCGTTGATTCCCGCAACCACAGCACTTGGCACCATTCATCCGCAGGGGCGGGAGCTGGGACTCAAGGCGGGCGCAAATGTTGTCATGCCCAATCTTTCTCCTGTCAGCGTACGCAAGCTATATGATTTATATGACAACAAAATATGTACCGGCGACGAGGCAGCGGAGTGCCGCCGTTGCTTGGAACAGCGGGTTGGCACAGCGGGATACCGCATTGTGACCGATATCGGGAATGTGAAAAGGGAGGCGCGTCCGTGAATAAAAAAGCTTTGATTGCCATGAGTGGCGGTGTGGATTCCAGCGTAGCCGCTTATTTGATGAAGGAGCAGGGATATGATTGCATTGGTGCAACAATGAAACTGTTCCATAATGAAGATGCGGGCGTATCGCGGGAGCGTTCCTGCTGTTCGCTGGACGATGTTGAAGATGCTCGCCGTGTCGCCTATGCACTGAAAATCCCTTACTATGTGCTTAACTTCACCGCACGGTTTCGCGAAGATGTGATGGGCCGCTTTGTGGCAGCCTATGAATCAGGTGCAACGCCCAATCCCTGTATTGACTGCAACCGATATTTAAAGTTTGAAACACTGTTCCGGCGGGCAAAGGAATTGGGCTATGACTTTGTGGTGACAGGTCATTACGTACGCACTGTCTACGACAGCGAACGCGGACGCTATCTGCTGAAAAAGGCGTTAGATGAAACCAAAGACCAAAGCTATGTGCTCTATGCTATGACACAAGAACAACTCGCTCACACCCAATTTCCCTTGGGCGCACTGCAAAAATCCCAGGTGCGCGCCATTGCGGAACAATGCGGATTTGTTAACGCAAAAAAGCAGGACAGTCAGGATATTTGTTTTGTGCAGGATGGCTCCTATGCGGATTTTATTGAGCAATATACAGGAAAGACCTATCCGACCGGCAATTTTATCGACCAAAGCGGTACTATACTCGGAACGCATAAAGGCATTATTCATTACACCATCGGTCAGCGGCGCGGACTTGGTATTTCTTCTGCACAGCCGCTATATGTAACGGCGGTCAATCCTGAGGACAACACCGTTATGCTGGGACCATCAGACGCATTATATACCAAAACACTGACAGCAAACCACATCAATTTGATTTCTGTGGACAATCTTGAATCGCCCACACACCTCAAAGCAAAAATACGTTATCAGCAGACCGAGCAGCCGGCAACAGTTGTTCAAACCGGCAGCGACACGCTTACCGTGACGTTTGATGAACCACAGCGCGCCATTACAAAAGGGCAGGCGTTGGTTTTATATGACGGCGATACCGTTGTTGGCGGCGGAACGATTATTTAAGTCCAGAAGAGACACCCCCCATACGTTGTTTGTCTCCCCTACATTTAAAATTAATCCCACTGCCGCAAATATGGTTGTCGGTTTCTTCTTGTTTTCAAAGTAAATTTCTCTTACTATATAAAAAGCCGTGCGGCGGAGTTGTTATCAGAACAATCCACTGCACGGCTTTTTATGATATATCATTTCTTACACTTTTACTTTTCCAATTCCTGCAAAAACGCTTCCGCTTCCGCAATATCTTCTTCTGCAAACACCTGAACACCTGCGTTTCTCAGGTATTCCACCGCCAACCCCTGACCTTCCTTTTTGGTGTCGGTGAACGTGCCGTCATAAATAAATTTGCTGCCGCAGGAGGGACTATCCTGTTTCATGATGGCAAATGCCACATCATGTTCTTTGGCGAGGCGCAGC
Source organism: uncultured Clostridia bacterium (assembly GCA_949739095.1). Lineage (GTDB taxonomy): Bacteria > Bacillota > Clostridia > RUG12999 > RUG12999 > JAAWTG01. The sequence goes on from CATIYX010000082.1 coordinate 4,703, forward strand.
ACTTCCTCCGCACCCTTTGTATATTCCTTTGTGACGTCTTTTCCTGCTCCCGTTTTCACCTTATCGCCCACTCTTTGAGAATCTGGGCGCGGAATGGGAAGTCCGCCAAACACCTCCGGACAGATGGGCACCAGCCGCCCTTCTTCTTTCCATTTCAAAAACACAGGATTTTTTTCCGAAACATCTCCTGCATCATAGCGTACAATTCTGCTGCCATAAAGACATTCACTAACCAGAATTTTTTTCATTTCCTCTCTCCCCTTACTTTGTCGCCGCTTCCCAATAGGAGGTATCAACGCTATCCTTGCTATCAATTTTCTTTTTGATTAAGCCTGTCTGGAAACCTAAATCAATGGTTTGCTGTATGCTCTTTTCGTCCGGATATCCGATTTGCGAAGCATCGCTTCCGTCCGGAATAACCAGTTCAAGCACTTTTTCTGTCATTGCAACCTGATGCTCCAGCGTGCTGCTTTTACCAATTTCATAGACAATGTTTGCCGCTTCTTCCGGATGTTCATTGGTATAGTTCCAGCCCTTGATGGTCGCTCTGATAAACCGTACGAGCAAATCCCGATTTTCTTCCGCCCACGAACGTTTCACAAACAAGCAGTCCTCCAGCAGCGCCGCACCTTCTTTGTTCATGTCAATCACATTCAGGTCTTCTTCGCTGTATCCTTCTTCTAAAAGTAACAGATATTCGTTATAACTCATTGCCGAAGCTACGTCAAACTCTCCCGAAGTAAACTGGTCCATGGTAAAATCTTGTTGTTTCCAGTCAATGTCCGTTTCGGGATTCAGTCCGCCGAGCTGTGCCAATGCATAAAGCTCATACTGTCTGCCGCCAAACCAGCTTCCCACTTTTTTACCCTTCAAGTCCGCGCCGGACTTTATGCCGGATTCTGCTTTTGCCACCAAATACTGCGGACTGCTGCGGAAAGTCTGAAATACGTTGATGAAGTCATACCCGCCTTCCTGATAGGTCAGCACGCTGCTATAGAATGCGATACCAACCTGTGCAATATCGTTTTCCACCTGCTCCTCGGAGCTTACATCACCGCCGGGCAGAATTTCCACATCAATGCCTTCTTCTTCATAAAACCCCTTTGCATCTGCAACATACAATCCTGCAAACTGCCCCTGCGGCAGCCACAAAGACTGTACCGTTATTTTGTCAAGCTGTTTGTCTCCCTGTGTGGTTGTATTTGCAGCTTGTTCTGTGCAGCCGCCCAGCACAACCCCCACAATGGAAACGGTCAATAATAATCCAATCACTTTTTTTATTTTCATTTTTGTCAACTCACTTTTCATTTATTTTTCTCTATCTATTTTTTCTATCGTGCCATCTTTTGTGACACATGCCATCTCAAGGTCCACCGTTCACAAAGGCAAATGCCGCCGTAGAGCAAAATACTGAATACCGCCACTACCACGATATATGCCCAGCCAATTTGTTTTTGGTTTCCCACCTTCAATGTATATTTTATCATATAGCCCAGTCCCGAGGTTTGGCTGGCAAAAAACTCACTGATAATCGTTGCAAGCATTGCTGCCGATACACCAATTTTGAGTGCCGTGAACACCGCCGGCAAGCTGTTTGGCATACGCAGTTTTATCAAAATCTTTGTTTTAGACGCGGCGTTTGCGCGCATGAAATCCAGCGCATTTTTCGGCAAATCGTTCAATCCTCTGAACGCCC
>CATIYX010000083.1 GCA_949739095.1 uncultured Clostridia bacterium
ATCCGTATCGTCCTGCCGGAAGAAACCGATGACCTGGCTATTATGGATGGAGAGGACTATTTTACCCTGATAACCTGTACTCCCTACGGCATCAACACCCACCGTATCCTGGTGCGGGGCCGCAGAATCGAGAACATTGCCGGGGAGATCGTGGCGATTGCGGAGGCAGTCAGAATTCCTACTTATATTGTGATACCGGCCATTGGCGTGCCGCTGCTGTTTATCTCGCTGGCGCTGATGCTGCTCTATTACAAAATCAAGAAGCCGAGAAAATCCACAGAAGAAATGCTGCAGGATAAAGGGGATTCCTTTAAAGGAAAAACCGTTGTCATTTCCGGTTCCGGAAACGTTGCAATCTATGCAACACAAAAAGCAACCCAGTTGGGTGGCAAAGTGGTTGCGCTTAGTGATTCCAACGGATATATCCATGATCCGGAAGGCATTGATTTAGATGCTGTGAAACAAATTAAAGAAGTGGAACGCAAGAGAATTAAAGAATATTTAAACTATCGTCCAAATGCAACCTACACAGAAGGCTGCAAGGGTATCTGGACTATTCCTTGCGATGTGGCGCTGCCCTGTGCAACGCAAAACGAGTTGGATGAAGCATCCGCAAAAGCATTGGTTGCTAATGGCGTGAAAGCAGTTGCAGAAGGTGCAAACATGCCGTCCACCCCGGAAGCAATTGAAGTATTCCAGTCTAGCGGCGTATTGTTCGGACCTGCAAAAGCAGCAAATGCTGGTGGTGTGGCAACTTCTGCACTGGAAATGACACAGAATTCTATGCGTCTGTCATGGACATTTGAAGAAGTGGATCAGAAACTGCAAGACATCATGAAAGGTATTTACAAAAGTGCGCGTGACGCGGCAAAAGAATTTGGTATGGAAGACAATTTTGTTGCCGGTGCAAATATTGCAGGTTTCTTGAAAGTTGCAGATGCAATGAAAGCACAAGGCGTTGTATAATTTTAGAAAAATGCTATCAAAAAGGCTTATCCGATTTCGGATGAGCCTTTTTTGTATAAAATGATAATTAAAAAATTCGATTAGTAGGCAATTGTGTCTACAAATTGGTTGAGGAGCTGGTCTATTTTTCAGTTTGTTCTTGTGCAGGTTCTATCGGTGCGTTTTCGGATGTATCGGACAGTTGCCTTTCGGCATGACGTTTTCGTTTATGTTCCTGATAGTCGTCTATCATGGCATTAAGTTCTGCGCCGAGCAATAAAATGATGCCGATGAAATACAGCCACATCATCAAAATAATAATTGCGCCAATAGAACCGTATATAATGGAAATACGTGTGGAATGCTGCACATAGATGGAAAAGAAATAGGAAAGGATGAAGCAGCTCAATACAGAAAGAACAGTGCCTGGTAAGATGGAAACAAAACGCAGCTTTTTATTGGGAATCACATAATAAATAAGCGCGACCACGCCGAGCAAATTTAGCAAGATGAAGCCTAAGCGCAAAAGATTCCACAGACGGACCGGAATGAATTCAATGCCTAGTTTTATATTGACCCAGCCCATAAATTCCCGCCCCAGAGACATTAAAACAATCGTGAGAGGGATAGTAATACCCAACAGCAGCATAAATGAAACAGATATGATAAAATTGTGAATGATGTTGCGCTGTTTGCGAATGCGGTAGGCTTTGTTAATGGCGTCAATGAGACTCATCACTGCCGCAGAGGCAGAGAATAAACCGATTACTAAGCCAAACCACAGCAGACTTGTGTGCGGAAGCTGCTGTAAATAAGTACTGTAGGAGGCAACAATATCAACGACCTGAATAGGCAGGAACGGGGTTAACCATTCGTAAATAGAGGATTCGGGAATATGCAATACACCAATCAACGCATTGACGAACATGATAAAAGGAAAAATGGACAACACAAAAAAATAGGCAAGCTGCCCGCCTGTTTGCGCAATGGAATGTTTGGTATACCGCCTGATACTGTTGCGAAGAATAAATGCGCCAAAGGTGTCTTTGCGAAGCCATTTCATCATAACAAACGCTCCTTGCATTTTTGTAAATTTGCTAGCGGCACATAATATTTCCGGTACCGCTGACCGGTGCGGTCCTCATAATCGCCAGCGCGGTCGGGTACCATAACGGTGGCGCGCTTTGTAATGCGGGCGATAACGCCGTAGTGTGGAACAGATTTCCATTGAAAACAGACAGTTTCGCCGATTTCAAATGTGGTTTGCACAGTAGCTGCGCCCCGCAAGGTATGTACCACATCGGTGTGACCGAATAACTGCATGGCAAGCGCACGAAATCTCCCTGCATGGCAATTAGAATTCCCATAGGAAATGAATTCGATTACATGACAAAGTTCGTGTTCCAGAACTAACTGCATAGCTTCCAGTTGGGTTATAGGTGCAATTCCATTGACTGTAATGCTGGCAGCAGGACGGTGGAACGAATTTAAAAGCGGTTTGGATAAGCTGATGTCATAGTGCCAATGGAGTGGATTTGTCCTGCGGCTGGGATGACTGGCTTTGGTAAGTCCAGCGGAGGAGGTGAGCCGTCCGTTATAATGGAAACAGATATCCTGAGGACCATTCAATTGAAAATATGATTGGAAAAAAAGACTGTCATAGAGAAGGAATAACCGCTGCACATCCGCATCACGAAACGTTTGAATATGTCCATCTGAAACGGTATCCGTTTCCTGCTGAAACTGCTTTGCAATCAGCTTTCGCAGACGCAAAATTTTTTCTGGTGCATACGAATAGGAATCCGCTAGTAGCAAACCCATTTCACCTCACTTGCTTTTTATATATAATTTATAGTATACCACAAGTTGGGCGAAATGGAAAGTATTTGTGTATATTATTTTGTTTTACAAAAGATTTCTACAATAGTAAACCTATAAAAATAGTATTCAAAAACATAGACATTTTATGCATGAGAATAGCGGTTGCAAAAATACGGTATTTATAGTATAATGATATATTGTTGGCGGAGTATTAATGGACCGAGCTGGCGAAAAATAATCAAAATAAGAAAGCGAGTGTTGACCTTGGTAACCACTCGGCAAAAAAACAAGGAGGAAAGACAATGGAACTACAGCGTTACAGTAG
>CATIYX010000084.1 GCA_949739095.1 uncultured Clostridia bacterium
ATCGCTGCTGCCAAACAGCGCGGCGTACGCTTTGGCAGACCCCCCGCCCCCACGCCCGACAATTTCACAGAAAACTATTACCGCTGGCGCATGGGAGAATTGTCCGCCGGTCAAGCTGCCAAGAACTGTGGTTTTGAGGTTTGGACATTTTACCGCCGCGCAAGGGAGCACCGCAGTTCTAATTTTTAAACCGCGACGCGGTGCTGTTCAAAGAGGGGACTTTCGTCCTCCTTTGGATTCCCTCTTTGCAGCCGCCTTCGCTCGCGCAGCGTTCTTAACAAAACGCTGGCGGCTGATATGTGTAAAAACCGCGGACAAGAGCCGCGGTTTTTACATATTGAAAAGTTTCAATTCCGGTTGCTTTTGCTGTTTCCGGTTACGCATTTCATTCCGACAGCTTTTCGAGACCCAGCATTCCCAACAGTATGCGCGTACCCGCCTGCATTCCTTTTTCAAAAAAGACGTTTTCACATTCGTCCAATAGTTTATATATCAGACTTTCTATATGATATCTTGTCCGCTCTCCCTGCACATTGCTTTTTAGATATTCACCCATTTCCCTCTGCAAGTCTGCCAGCCGCTCCACGGTCGGCTGATTTTTTGTGTCTCCATCCGTCCCATCCAGCAGAAACTCCCGTATCTGCTTCACATCCATTCGCCTTTTTACTTCTTTGATGTTGTCCATTCTTCCTCTCTCCTTTTCTATTGTGTATTTTTCCAACTATTGTACCCACAAAAGTATATGTAAAACTCACTTTAAGTGGTTTATAATTTTATTTTATCGGATTTTCCGATAAAAGTCAATATCGAATTTTCCGATATGGTATTATATAGGTGAGGTGAAGTGCAATGTATCAACGAATTAGAAATTTACGCGAAGATAGAGATTTAACACAAAAACAAATGGGCGAGATGCTCAGTTGCAGTCAAAGTGTCTACAGCGATTATGAACGTGGTAAGCTTGATATTCCAACCGCCATTTTAATCAAACTTGCTGATTTTTATAATGTAAGTGTGGACTACCTACTCGGCAGGACAGATAAAATGCATAAATAAAGAAAGGAGATTTCATATCGAAATCTCCTTTCTTCTATAGTAGTCCGTTTTCAATTGCTTACCGTAGAATGCTGCAACACATGCAACGAATCCAGCCCTCCGCAGGAGCCGTTTGTAGGGGTGCGGGGAGAATCGGAACTCCCCGCGTTTTTGGTACTTTTTGCTCCAAAAAGTACATTATAAACACGGTAGTGTTTATAAATAAATCGCAATCCTTCGCGGTAGCGACAAGGATAATTGCACTCCTGCTGCCGATAGCAGCAAACAGTGCATTAAACCTGTACCGTTCTGCTATGGCGCAAAAACGCCAAATGCCGCTCGCGCACGGCTTTTCCTGTGATACGCTGCGCCGCCAGCGTGTAGCATTCCAA
>CATIYX010000085.1 GCA_949739095.1 uncultured Clostridia bacterium
ACATCCATCACTTCTCCTGCAAAATAAAGTCCTGCTATCCGTTTGGACTGCATGGTAGATGGATTGATTTCCTTCACATTCACGCCCCCTGCCGTGACAATTGCTTCCTCAACGGGACGCAGTCCGCTAACCGGAATCCGCATTTCTTTCAATGCTTTCACGATATTTTCACGCTGCTGCCGGCGGATTTGATGCACCTTTTCATGTGCTTCTATACCGCTCTCCCGCAACAAGTAATCTGTTAATTTCTGCGGTACTAATGATGGCAAATAGTTGATAAAATCGCGATTGGCATATTCAGTAAAATCCCGCAACAGCCGTTCTTCCAGCTTTTTCTCCTCTAATGCTGGTTTCAAATCAATACATATCGCATAGTTTCGCTGTGGTAAATGCCGCATATGGCAGCTCGCACTGAGTACCAACGGACCGGAAAGTCCAAAATGGGTGAACAACAATTCCCCCTGCTCCTCAAAAATCTTCTTTTCATTTTCAAACAACGCCAACCGAACATTTTTCAGCGACAGTCCCTGCATGGCATGAACCCACGTTTCCTTTGTTTCCACGGGCACCAACGAAGCTCGCGGCGGCACAATGGTATGTCCCAACTTTTGCGCCATCCGGTATCCATCACCAGTGGAACCTGTTAGCGGATAACTTTTTCCACCGGTTGCAATAATAACGCTACGACAGGAAATTTCCATTCCGCTATGCAACCGTACTCCACATACTGTATCATGCTCCGTTATGATTTCTTCCGCCTGTCCTTGTACATATTTCACACTGCTCTCCCGACAAAACTGAATCATCGCTTGCACAATATCTATCGCTTTATCACTCTGCGGGAACACCCGACCGCCGCGTTCCGTTTTCAGCGGCACGCCCTGTGCTTCAAAAAACGCGATGGTATCTTCGTTGGTGAATCCACGAAACGCACTAAACAAAAACTTTGCATTTCCCGGTATCTGCTGCATCATGTCCTCCATGCTGCCTGCATTTGTCACATTGCAGCGACCTTTTCCTGTAATGCGCAGTTTACGTCCCAACATTTTATTTTTTTCTAATATTGCCGTTTCCACTCCCGCAGCAGCAGCGGTTCCCGCCGCCATCATACCTGCTGCGCC
>CATIYX010000086.1 GCA_949739095.1 uncultured Clostridia bacterium
AAATCCCCAGTCCCCCTTTTGCCAGCTTTTCAAATCTCTGTTTCTATCATACTCCTTTTTCCCCTTTCTTGTCAACCGTTTTCATTCATTTTTTTGGCAAGAAAAATGAATTTCGTCAAATACACTATTTTAGTGGTATTTGGATAGTCGGATTTCTACCTTAATATTGGATATATCTATTTATGAAATAGACAAATTGTAAAAATTGAGAATTACCTCTTTACAAATTGGCAAAAATATGATATGATAGAAAGCGGTATGAAAAGTCCCTCAGCTCCGATGGAATGGATTCTCCAACCTCCGTCTTAGCTTAGTGGATGTGTGAAATAGCTTATTTCACGCATGATACCATAAAAATAATTGGAGGTGCGAACTATGAGATTTTCCAAAGAAGACAAACAGGAAGTCATCAAAAAATTCAGACTGAGCGAAAGTGATACCGGGTCTCCGGAAGTTCAGATTGCGATTCTGACAGCAAGAATCAACATGCTCAACGAACATTTGCAGCTGCACAAAAAGGATAACCATTCCAGACGCGGTCTGCTGAAACTTGTTGGACAGCGTCGTTCTTTGCTGAACTATCTGACTAAAGTGGATGTAAACCGCTATCGTGCAATCGTTGAAAAGCTGGGTCTGAGAAAATAATCTTGACCATTTGGTATTTCAAGAGAGCAATTGTGAAAATAGGCGGAATAAGGCAGGTCTTAGCGCCTGCCTTTCTTTGCATCATCAAAACGGTTCCATCTATCTGGAAACACATTATCATGGCTCCCAGCTCCGCGGCAGGTCAAACGGCATGTACAGATTAGCAGTTAGATAAGTTTTTAAACCATTTTAAGGATTTATCTAAGTGCTAAACTATACATTTCGTGTATTTTCCTCCCGCTCTGTGACCATGCGACAAAAGAAAGGAAGAAATTAACATGAAACGAGTATTTGAAACAACCCTTGCCGGTCGTCCGCTGAAAGTAGAAACCGGTCAGTTAGCACAATTATCAAGCGGCAGCGCTTTAGTGCGCTATGGCGACACTGTTGTTTTGGTCACAGCGACCATGTCCGCAAAACCGCGGGAAGGTATTGACTTTTTTCCGCTGAGTGTAGATTTTGAAGAAAAATTATATTCCGTTGGGAAGATTCCCGGCGGTTTTATCAAACGTGAAGGGAAACCTTCCGAAAAAGCAGTTTTGGCATCTCGCGCTATTGACCGTCCTCTGCGCCCCTTGTTCCCTAAGGATTTGCGCAACGACGTTGCGATTGTAGCAACTGTGATGTCTGTGGAATATGATAACGCGCCGGAAATTGCTGCCATGGTTGGTGCTGCTTGCGCTTTGGAAATTTCCCACATTCCATTTAAAGGTCCTGTTGCAAGCGTCAATGTTGGTCTAGTAGATGGTGAACTTATTATCAATCCGACAGATGAACAGCGTGGCAAAAGCGATTTGACATTAACCGTTGCAGGAACCATGGAAAAAGTCGTCATGATTGAAGCCGGCGCACGCGAAGTGCCGGAGGATATCATGCTTGAGGCAATTCTCAAAGCACATAGTGAAATCAAAGAACTGTGTAAATTCATCAAACAGATTGGAGAAGAAATCGGTAAACCCAAGCTTGCATATGAAGAAAAACATGTTGATGAAGAAATGTATAACGAAATCAAGGATTTCGCTATAGATAAAGTAAAATTCGCACTTGATACAGATGATAAGACCGTTCGCGACGAACGTCTACAAGTTGTTACAGAAGAAATTTTTGAACATTTTGGCGAAAAATATGAAGGGCTGGAAGCCGAAGTTGGCGAATGCTTGTACCAATTGCAAAAATTTATTGTCCGCCGCTGGTTGCTGGATGAACAAAAACGTGTTGACGGGCGTGGTATGAATGAAATCCGTCCACTCTCTGCTGAAGTTGGTCTGTTGCCGCGTACACATGGAAGCGGGCTGTTCTCTCGTGGACAGACGCAAGTTTTAACTGTTGCAACGCTTGGACCTCTGGGCGACATTCAAAAGCTGGACGGTATTGACACCGATGAATCCAAACGCTATATGCATCACTATAATTTCCCCTCCTACAGTGTTGGCGAAACGCGTCCGTCCCGCGGTCCTGGACGTCGTGAAATCGGACATGGTGCATTGGCGGAACGTTCTTTGGAACCGGTTATTCCGTCCGAAGAAGAATTTCCCTATGCTATCCGTTTGGTGTCGGAAGTACTCAGTTCCAACGGCTCCACTTCTCAAGGTTCTGTTTGTGGCAGTACGCTGGCGCTAATGGATGCAGGTGTACCGATTAAAGCACCGGTTGCCGGTATTTCGGTAGGCTTGATTACAGAAGGTGACCGCTTTATGACTATGCTGGACATTCAAGGGTTGGAAGATTTCTTCGGCGACATGGACTTTAAAGTGGCAGGTACCAAAAAAGGTATTACCTCCATTCAAGTGGACATTAAAATTGACGGTTTAACGCCGGAAATCATCCAAGAAGCATTGGAAAAAACACGTGATGCAAGATATTATATTTTAGACGAAATCATTTTGAAATGTATTGAGCAGCCGCGCGAAAATCTGTCTCCGTATGCACCAAAAATGTATACTTTAACCATTCATCCTGATAAAATTCGTGATGTGATTGGCAGCGGCGGAAAAACGATTCAGAAAATCATTGCCGAAACCGGCGTAAAAATTGATATTGAGGACGATGGTCGTGTATTCATTGCTGCAGTTGATGATGACGCTGCCCAAAAAGCAATTGCCATGGTCAACGGCATTGCAAATGATCCCGAAATCGGTCAGGAATTTGATGCAACGATTACCAAAATCATGACCTTTGGCGCATTCGCAGAATTTTTGCCAGGCAAAGAAGGTCTCATTCACATCAGTAAACTCGCAAAAGAACGTATCAATAAAGTGGAAGACGTTGTGAACGTAGGCGACAAGGTGCGCGTCCGTATTGCTGAAATTGACCGTATGGGCCGTATTAATTTGGCAAGAATATTGGATTAATTGGCGTAGTAATTTATCAAAAAGGCGGAAACGAAGCAGTGGCTTGGTTTCTGCCTTTTTCGAATTATATACTCTCCCACAAAAAAATCGAGGTATATGTAAAGCATAGGAGAATGGAGTACACATATGATTGTAGAAAAGACTTTAACAAACGGTATCCGGTTAGTATATGAACATCTTCCCTATTTGCGCAGTTGTTCGCTAGGCGTTTGGGTAGCAAACGGTTCCCGCCATGAAACACCGGAAACGGAAGGTATCTCTCATTTTATTGAACATATGCTGTTCAAAGGAACCGAGAATCGCAGTGCGCGTGAAATTGCGGAGCATATGGACGATATCGGCGGATATATCAACGCGTTTACCGCGCGGGAATGTACTTGTTTTTATACCAAAACGCTGGATTCCCATTTGGAAGAAGCAATGGATATTTTATCCGATATGGTTTCCCATCCACGTCTTTCTCCTGATGATTTAGCACTGGAAAAAGACGTTGTTGCAGAGGAAATCCGCATGTACGAGGATACACCGGAGGAACTAGTGCAGGAAATACTCAATTCTCTTTGTTTTCCTGGTCATAGCATTGGCAAAAACATTTTGGGTACAGAAGAATCTCTCGCTTCCTTCACAGCAGATTCCATACGCGATTATATGCAGCGACATTATGCCGCCGACAATATTGTTGTTGCAATTGCCGGCAACTTTGACCCCTCTGCCATCGTAGACCTAACGGAACAGTATTTTAGTCAGTACCCTTATACTGTTTCATTTTTGCCTTCTTGGGAAATACCTGTCTATCATACTGGTGCACAGACCAGATATAAAGAAATTGAACAGGCACATTTGGCATTTTCCTTTCCGGGTCTCCCCGCACGCGATACAGATATTTATGCTCTGCTCATCGCTTCCAACATTTTGGGCGGTGGCATGAGTTCCCGCCTGTTCCAATCCATCCGCGAGGAAAAAGGACTTGCTTACAGTGTTTATACCTATCCCACCGCTCACCGTGACAGTGGATATACCGGTATTTATGCCGGTTGCAATCCGTCTAATGCCGCGCAGGTAGAAGCACTGGTGATGCAGGAAATCGAAACACTGCGACAGCGCGGCGTTACAGAAAAGGAACTCCGCCGCACCAAAGAACAGATGAAAAGTTCGTTCATTTTGTCAGAGGAAAGTACCTATAGCCGCATGAGTCAAATCGGCAAACAAACTGTCATTTATGACAATGTACGGGACGAAAACGAGTTACTGAAACAAATTGATAGTATCACCTGCGACAATGTGAACCACGTAATTGAAACGCTGTTTTGCCTCCACGACATGGGAAAAGCTTATGTATTACCGGAAACAAAATAAAAAAGCTACCATCAATTGACAAACATTTACTCTTATATTCTCCCCTTCTTTTGCAAACAATATCTATACATGAACAATGTCGTTACATCAAAAGAGGGGGCGTGCATTCTATGGAAGCAAAAGACTTAGCTTGGAATTTATTTTGTCAAAAAGGACATATTTCTGATTATCTATTCTACAGCAGCCTGTCACAGGAGGATAAGGAGGAAGCACATGCCGCTAATCAAGACAACTGGACTAGTGATTCAGCACACGAACATAGGGGAATATGACAGGATGCTGAGCATCCTGTCCCCCACTCTTGGCATGATACAAGTATCCGCCAAAGGCGCCCGCAGCATGAAAGCGGGACTACATAACACTACGCGCTGTTTTTGCCATGCGGAGTTTGTCCTATATCCCGCAAAAAAAGAAGTCTATTCCCTCAAATCTGCCACGCCACTGCAAGTTTTTCTGGAACTGGCCGAAGATTTAGACCGACTTGAGACAGCAACAGAAATCGCAAAATTTGCGCGGTATCTCTGCATCTCCGCCGACTATGCTGAACCTATGCTACGGCTGGGGCTGGGCAGTTTTTATCTACTTTGCCACGACGCAAATCCACAACAGGTGAAACTCACATTTTTGCTAAAGGCGGCACAAACTGCGGGATTCACCCCCAATCTCAGCACTTGTGCGCGCTGTGGAAGCATGAACGCATTGGTGTGGTTTGATACAGAAAATGGTACTTGCCTATGTAGCGAATGTGCCAAGAAAAAAAACCTTTCTCCCGCTTTGTTGGCAATGTTCCGCTACATTCTCACTGCGCCCATGCAGCGCTGTTTTGCCTACCGTGCAGAGAACGTCTTGCTGGCAGCGGCGGACCCGCTTCTTTTCGCCTTTATTCGGCAGCATATTGGCTATTTCGGCAACACGAAAAAAGGACGACACTGAAATATGAATTTATCCTTGACATTTCCCTCATTTTTGTATATTATATAATTTGAGTGTATCTGGGTAAAAAGAGAGATTTTTCCATTATATCTTTTAGCTTTCATAAGGTACACCCTCTTCATAGGACAAACAGTGAAAATATATTTTTTCCTATTGTTATAAGAGCTCTGCCCGGCGGACAGGCCCGGCCGTGCTTTCATATAAATATCATACAGTTGGAGGTAATCACAAATGAGTAAAAAATACGTTTACCTATTCACTGAAGGCGACGCAAGCATGCGTAACCTCCTCGGTGGTAAAGGGGCCAACCTGGCAGAAATGACCAATCTGGGATTTCCGGTACCGCAGGGCTTCACTGTAACAACAGAAGCTTGTACCAAATACTATGAAGACGGCGAAACCATTGCACCAGAAATTATTGACGAAATTTTTGCACAACTTGCAAAAGTAGAAGAAATTGCCGGCAAAAAATTCGGTGATCCTGAAAATCCGTTCTTGGTATCTGTTCGTTCCGGTGCAAGAGCATCCATGCCCGGTATGATGGACACCATTTTGAACCTGGGTCTGAACGATGAAATCGTTGAAAAATTCAAAGAAAAAACAGACCCGCGTTTTGCATATGACAGCTATCGCCGGTTCATTCAGATGTTTTCCGACGTTGTTATGGAAGTACCAAAGAGCCAGTTTGAACGCATTATTGACGAAATGAAAGAAGCAAAAGGTGTGACACAGGACATTGAACTGGATGCAAACGATCTGAAAGAAATGATTGTGAAATTCAAAGCATATTTTAAAGAAGCAAAAGGCTTTGATTTCCCTCAAGACCCGAAAGACCAGTTAATCGAATCTGTAAAAGCTGTGTTCCGTTCCTGGAACAATCCACGTGCGAATGTATACCGCCGTATGAACGACATCCCCTCCAGTTGGGGTACTGCTGTTAACGTGCAGGCAATGGTGTTCGGTAACATGGGTAATACTTCTGGTACAGGTGTGGCGTTTACAAGAAACCCCTCCACTGGTGAAAAGAAACTCTATGGCGAATATTTGATGAATGCACAAGGTGAAGACGTTGTGGCTGGTATTCGTACGCCACAGCCCATTTCTGCATTGGAAAAGGAAAATCCGGCTGTTTACAACCAGTTTGTCGACATTGCAACAAAACTGGAACAGCATTACAGAGATATGCAGGACATGGAATTTACCATTGAAAATGGTACATTATATATGTTGCAGACTCGTAACGGAAAAAGAACTGCTGCTGCTGCACTGAAAATTGCAGTAGATTTGGTGGCAGAAGGTA
>CATIYX010000087.1 GCA_949739095.1 uncultured Clostridia bacterium
GGACACAAACTTCATAGTGAAGTCCATCCAATCCAGATATTTCTTGGTCGGATTTTTAAACGGCGTATTATACCGTTTGTTGTCAATAAAATCTTCCGGCGTCATTGCATAGCCATATTCTTTTTCAAACTGCTCCAATGCCAGCGGAGATACACATGCCAAATAGCCAAACCAGTTCACCATTTTCTCCTTACCCAACTGGTTATATACCAAGTCAAAGCAATAGAAAAATGTTGTGAACCGGACAACATCCGTCTTAGGATGTTCCTGCAGCCATTTTTCAAAAATTGTCAGAACATGCTCCTGAACTTCAGGATATCGTACATCAATTGGCATACGATGTTCTTCTTTCCAGTCATTTGTCAAATGGTTATACATGGAAACCGGTTCCCATAGCTGGTATGCCAGAAAATCTACACTATATTTATGCCATTTTTTCGGATTCAAAATAACGACTTTTCCATCTTCATAAGTCCAGTCTTCCCCTGGGATTGCTTCACCCAACGTCCGGTCTATGACCTGCCAATATTTCTTTATATCAACATCACAGTTTGGCTCAAACTGATCCGCAAATACCTTTTCCATAATATCAATCCGCAACACGTCTTCCGTTGCTACATAGCTTTCCGAAGTCAAAAACTCCTGCTGCAAATACTCTTTATGCGCCTTAGCAAATTCATTGTCCATACGAACCAGGCAAACTGTGGAATATACCTGAAGCCCCATATCAATAATTTCTTGAGACAACTGTGTTCCATCACTGTCACGTACCGCGTCAACGCCCCATTTGCCAACCAATTCTTTGATTTCCTTTTCCATGCCTTGCTCGCCAGGTAAGGTAAATCTGCCTTTTTCCATATCTTTTCCTCCTAGTTCTTTTCATTTTTGACCTGCGTCTGACAGATGTGTTAATTCTTCCAAAAAATAATACATTTTATCTTATCATTCAGCAGTCTCTTTGTCAAGTGATTTTTCATTTTCTTTTTTCACTTTTTTAATCGGGAATTGAATCAATACTTCTGACCCTTTTCCCTGCTGCGATGTGATAGAAATACTGCCGCCATGTTCCTCTACAATTTCTTTTGCAATTGCCAGTCCCAGCCCTGTACCGCCTTCATTACGACTGCGCGCCCTATCAGTACGGTAGAACCGGTCGAACACATATGGCAGTGCCTTTTTGGCAATCCCAATGCCAGTATCCTGTACTTTCACATAAATATAGTCGTACAAATATCCTGAAAATACATTGATTTCCCCACCTTCCGGCGTATACTTCACCGCATTAGAAATCACATTAGTCAATACCTGCTCCATTCGGTCCGGATTTCCCATAAACTTGGGCAACTCCGAAATTTGAGTATATGTCAGTTTTTGTCCCTTTTTCTTGTCAAATCCCAGCTTATCGACCACTTCCGTAATCAGCACTGCCAAGTCAAAGGACTGCGCC
>CATIYX010000088.1 GCA_949739095.1 uncultured Clostridia bacterium
GAATGTTATATTGTCGCGCATAAGGCGCAAAAAATTGGCATATTCGCCATGGATGGCAATTTCTATGAAAACGCCGTGGTGCTGCATTGGGGAAAAAATGCGCAGGACATGGCGAAATGTTTGTTTCACGCACTGCGACAGTTTGACGAGCTGGGCGTAGATGTGATATTATGCGAACCAACGGAACTGGGCGGTATAGGGACAAGCGTCCGCAACCGATTGTATAAAGCAGCGGGATTTCATATCATTCATGCGGAAAAAGGGACAAAGGAGAGAGGCGGAAATGAATAAAATAAAAGTGTTATTTGTCTGTACGGGCAATACCTGCCGTAGTCCTATGGCGGAGGGATTGCTCAAACATAACTGTGATATTTGCGATGTTCTGTCTGCGGGGATTCATGCACCAGACGACAGTCCGGCGAGCGAAAATGCGGTACAAGTCATGCGGCAACGCGGCATTGATATCGGTGGACACCGTGCGGCAACAGTAACAGGTTCTGTGATGCAGGAGGCAGATGTGGTGCTGACAATGACAGGCGCGCACAAACAAGCATTACAGCAAATGTTTCCAGAAGCAGCGGGAAAAGTATATACGCTGGGTGAATTTGTAGATGTGAATATGGACATTCCTGACCCATATATGGGGAACAGCCAAGTGTATAGCGCGTGTGCTGATGTATTGGAGCGGCTGATTCAGTTGGCGGTTCCTAAATTGTCTGGAATGGTGCAGCCAACATGAGCGGAATCAAACTTGTGCCGCTTTCTGAGACATGGTTACCGGAGGTTATGGCGATTGAAGCGGAGGCGTTTGGGGAAGATGCATGGTCGCAGGATTCCTTCCGGCAGGGTATAGAACAATCGATAGGACATTATGTAGCGGCAGTGCAGGGGGATGAATTGCTGGGATATATGGGCTTTTCGTGTATCTTTGAGGACATTGAGCTGTTGACGGTTGCGGTTGCAAAAGCGGCGCGCAGAAGCGGCGTAGGCAGACAAATGATGGCATATCTGCTGGACTACGCAAAACGTCATAATGTAGAACGGATTTTGCTGGAGGTGCGTGCGTCTAACAATGCAGCAATGGGGCTTTATGAAGCTTTTGGATTCGAGAAAATAGGCGTTCGGAAAGGTTATTATCGCAAACCCAAAGAGGATGCATTACTTTATGAATGGACAGGAGAGAGCCGGAATGCAGGTCATTCATCCATTTGAGCCGGTGGCGGACAAAAAAAGCCGTATTTTAATTTTAGGGAGTTTTCCGTCGGTGAAATCAAGGGAAACCGGGTTTTATTATGGGCATAAACAAAACCGTTTTTGGAAGGTGATGGCGCAGATTTTGCAGTGTACAGTGCCGCAAACGACAGAAGAAAAAAGGGATATGTTGCTGATACACAGCGTTGCAGTGTGGGATATTTTGAAAAGCTGCGACATCAACGGTTCTTCCGACGCCAGTATACGGAACCCTGTTCCTAATGACATTGCAGGATTGATTGATAAAACCAATATAGCTGCCGTCTTTTTCAATGGAAAAACAGCCTATGGTGTGTATCAAAAATATAGTCCACAGCTAGCGGTGCCAACACATGTATTACCCTCCACTAGTCCGGCGAACGCTGTCTATTCTCTGGAGCGTCTTTGTGACATTTGGAAAAATGAAATCGCTCCATTTATGAAATAATAGGAAGGAACACCGCACAGGGGACGAGTTACAATAACTGGAACTTGTTAAAAATAGGTTCGTCTAAAGAAAGAGAGGGTCAATTTGTTATATCGGGAATGGGATTGGAAGAAAAGTGTCTGTGGCGAAAGGGGAAAGAATCGTAAAAAGAGTGCTTGCGCCTATTTTATTGGCGACGCTGCGTATGGTGCAGGTCAGTGGTAGTGTGCTGGGATTCGGTGGTCTATATGTGAATGGTGAAAGCATATATACACAGATAAATCTGGTGGAGGAGAATGGACGCACGCTTGTGCCGGTGCGGGTTATCGCAGGACGATTGGGCTGTACAGTGGATGGAGACGAAACCGGCGGAGGCTTAATTTCGGAAACGGATATGGAAGATGCGGAATATAAGACTATGTAAATCTCTTTTTGTTAAATTTACAACCGGCGGACTATAGTCCAACAAAAATGAGATATATTCTACGTTGGAAAGAAACACTATATGAAAAGACCTCTATCTATTAGATAGAGGTCTTTTCATATAGAATCAAAAATTCTTATTTCGGTTGTTTGCCGATGTATGCCAAAATTCCGCCGTCAACATACAGAACGTGACCATTGACGAAATCAGAAGCATCAGAAGCCAAAAATACTGCCGGACCCATCAAATCTTCCGGTGTTCCCCAACGGGCAGCCGGTGTTTTGGAAATGATGAAATTGTTGAACGGATGACCATCTTCACGCAGCGGCGCGGTCTGCGGCGTTGCAATATAGCCAGGTCCAATACCGTTACACTGAATGTTATATTCACCATATTCAGAGCAGATGTTGCGGGTCAGCATTTTCAGTCCGCCTTTTGCAGCAGCATAAGCGGAAACAGTTTCACGACCCAATTCACTCATCATAGAGCAGATGTTGATAATTTTACCATGACCTTTTTTTATCATGGAAGGAATCACTGCTTTGGATACGATAAACGGTGCGTTCAGGTCAACATCGATAACCTGTCTGAACTCGTCAGCTGTCATGTCGCACATCGGAATACGTTTAATGATACCGGCGTTGTTTACCAGAATATCAATCACGCCAACTTCCGCTTCGATTTTTTTAACCATATCCTGAACCTGGTCTTCTTTGGTTACGTCACAAACATAACCGTGCGCTTTAATGCCGTCGGCTTCATAAGATTTCAAACCCTGTTCCACCAATTCCGGTTTGATATCGTTAAATACGATAGTAGCGCCAGCAGCAGCATAACTTTTTGCGATTGCATAACCAATCCCATAAGAAGCACCTGTTACCAGAGCGATTTTGCCTTCCAAAGAAAATTTACTTAAAAAATCCATTTTGTAAAATACCTCCTCATATGAAATGTAAAAACTTCTCTTCCAGGAACAAATTGTATACATCTATTATAGCATAGTGGAGAAGCGTAGTCAAATATTTCTTCAAAAAAGTGTGTGATAGATATATCAATCATATAAATTTATATGTTGTTACAGTATCATATTTTTCTCCTTTTTTGAGAATTGCACTGGGAAAGTGGGAGAAGTTCAGACTGTTTGGAAATGTCTGCGTTTCAAGACAGAGCGCGCTATGTTTGGTATATGTAGCGCCGTCTTTGCATTTGCGTCCTTCTTCAATCACATTTCCTGTATAAAGCTGAACGCCGTTTTGGTCTGTATATATCTCCATGACAATGCCGGTTTTATCACCGGTCAGTTTACCTGCAAGACGGTATCCTCTGCCGGAAAGGGCAAAATTGTGGTCATAACCGTCAAATAATTTTATCTGTTCGTGCTGCGATTGAAAACCTTCGCCTAGCGCCTTTGCTGTTCTAAAATCAAAAGGTGTGTTTTGGACGCTTTGGATTTCACCGTTTGGTATACAGGCAGCAGTGTTAGGCGTATAAAAGTCGCTGTTCAGCCATAGGGAGTGACCATCGACTGTTCCGCTGTCATGACCGTTAAGATTAAAATAGGCGTGGTTTGTCATGTTTAGCACTGTGTCGCTGTCAGCGGTTCCTTCATAATGAAGTTTGATGGTATTATCTGCCGTAAGTGTATAAGTAACTTTCACATCTATAGTTCCTGGAAATCCTTCTTCGCCGTCCGGACTTGTAAGCGTGAGCACAAGAGATGGTTCTGCCGCGTCAATACATTCGGCTTCCCAGACTTTTTTATCAAAACCAACCTTTCCGCCATGAAGATTGTTCACTCCGTCATTTGCAAAAAGCGTGTAGGATTTACCACCAAGTTCAAATGCTGCATTTTCAATACGGTTTGCATTGCGTCCAATGAGCGCACCAAAGTATCCCTCGTTGTCACAATATTCCGCCAAGGTGTCGCGCCCAAGTACAACATCAACACCTTTATATACCAGATTTTTGAGAATGCCGCCCAAGGTCAAAATTTCCGCACTGAGTCCCTGTCCATTGTCAAGTATGTAGCAATATACGTCTTTTCCACCATACTCTCCGAATTTAGTTTTTTGGATACTCATTTTTTGTCCTCCTGTCCATTGTTTTTTATATATAAATTTATAGCACCGAAAACATGAATTATCAATGCATATAAGTGTATCACAAGTGGCGAAATATAGCAAGAGACAAATGAGTAAATGAAAGAAAAAATTTAGCAAAACTGTGACAATCCATAGATTGGCGGCGGGAAATGAAGTGTACGGAATCTCAAAAAGCGGCTTGCGCTTTTTGAGAAGAAGGAGATGCAGCAGAATGAGCGCACGGTGACTTTTACAAAAAAGTCGCCGCAAGCGATATGGCGCTTGCGGCGACGTGGAGCGGGTGAAGGGAATCGAACCCTCATATCCAGCTTGGGAAGCTGGTGTTCTACCACTGAACTACACCCGCATTTCTTAGAATACGATTGACCCCTTAAATCTCTGAGAGATCTAAGGGGTAACTGTTTTGGTGCGGATAAGAGGACTTGAACCTCCATGAAATTGCTTTCACATGGACCTGAACCATGCGCGTCTGCCAATTCCGCCATATCCGCATATCTTCACTACGCTATTTATTATAGCACAAATAATGTATTTGTCAAGGCTTTTTTGAAAAAAAGTTGGGTAATTTTATACGAATATTGGAATCCACATTTTCCACAGAGGTGTGAAATAATTATGTGGAAAATGTGGATAAACTCGTGGAAAAGTTATGAGAAATGCGTTGTTGGCGGCAGTAATATTACAGAAAGTTTACAAAAATAGAGTTATGTAAACTGAAATCCTGAAAATGGTATTGTTTTTATCGTAAAGAGGAAGGTGGGAATTGTGGAAAAGTGAAAAAAAGATTTATAGAAAAGCAGATATGTGTGGAAAAGCTGGTGAAAAAGTAAATAATTCAAAGTAAATCCTCTTACCATTGTTTTTTGACCACTTACATAAAGTACAGTGACGTGTTCTCTTATTTGTGATATAATGCAATAAAGATAAAGGAGGGGAGTCTATGAAAATAATACTGGAACAGGCGGGAGTTGAAGAACCCGAAATTGTCATACGCGGCGACATATCAAGTCCGCAGGTGCAAAATGTGATAGAGCTTCTGAATGGCAAAAAGAGTCTACAAAAAATGTTTTTATTTAAATCAGAAAAAGAATATTTGGTTGATATTACGGATGTGGTTTATTTTGAAGCTGATAATAATAAAATTTTTGCGCATATCGGCAATGAGATGTATGAAACGCGCCACAAGCTATATGAACTGGAAAGCATAGGCTATACAAAGGGATTCATACGGATTAGCAAAGGAATTATCGTAAATATTCATCATGTTTTATCAGTGGAAGCGGAGTTCAGCGGCAATTATACGCTGGCATTAAAAGGAATGCAGACGCGCTTGACACTTTCGAGAAAATATGTCAAAGGATTTAAACAATATGTTATGGAGGTACATTAAAATGAAGAAAAAAGTAATGGAACATCTGCTTGTCGGACTTGGAATCGGATTTGTGGTGACAACCGTATGCCTATGGATATTCGGGCTGAATGAAGCCACGGGTGCGGAGGTGATGCGGGAGTTTACGGTGTGGCTTGTCGCTTCAGCACTATATGGTTTGATATCGCTGATTTATGACAGTAAAATTTCGTTGCCGCTAAGCTGTGTCATACACTTCATCGTCTGTGCGTCTGTTACGTTTGTAGCGAGCTGCATTTCGGGTATTATGGGTTATTTTACGGCTTGGTATGAGTGGTTTTTCTATGTGCTACCTGTTTTTGTTGTGATATATCTCATAATAGGAACAGGAATGGTAATTGTAGAGCGGTGTCAGACAAAGAAAATCAACGAAAGAATCAGTAAAAAATCAAATGCATGAAAAGTAGTGTGTGCATATGCAGGAATGAAAAAAGTTTTACAAGAAGTCTTGTTCAGTTGAAATATTAGTATACAAAACAAAAAACGGACGTATGAAAAAAGAAATACGTCCGTTTTTGTATCATAATATGGATTTAATCCATTTTTGCCCACAAGCGGTGGAGTCTGGTATAGAAAAAGTAGGAAAGCAGTGAAACAATAATTGCTTTTATGATATTAAAGGGCAAAAATCCGAACAGAACTAAAGTGCCGGCGTCGTGAATCAAAGGATTGACTTTGGCACACAGACCGATAATTTGTTCTAGGGGCATTACTTTTGCATAGATGGGAATGGAAATAAAATAGTTATAAATAACTGCGCCAACAATCATTGCAAGACTGCCGAACACCAGCCCCAAAACAGCTTTTTTGTTTTGCTTTCCGCCTTTGAAATATACGAGGGAAGCAATACCGGCGAACAGGGAACCGATAACAAAATCGGAAATTTCACCAACACCGCCTGTTTGTGTTAAAAGCATGTGCACTAAACTTTTCACCAACTGAATTAACACAGCGGCAACAGGACCCATGATAAATCCACCAACGAGCACTGGAATAGTGCTGAGATCCAGCTTCAAAAAGGGCGGCATAAAGGGGATAGTGAATTCCAGAAACATTGCCACTGCTGCAATGGCGGCTAACAGTGCGGAAAGGGTTAGTTTTTTTGTTTTTGTCTGCATGAGACCACTCCTTTAAATGATAATAATTGCATCAAATAATCACTGCTTCGCATGAAAAGTGGGAAGTGCCACTTTTTTACCCAACCTTCTTTCTAGGGAGCTGTTGTGAATACGGTGCACCGAAGCCAACATCGAAAAAGCATGGTAGCTAAGCGCATATGTATACCCGAACAGAAGGATGGGCGTTTTACAGAATCTAAAAAGTGATTTGTAAAACAAAAAGCCTCGGAATCAAAATTCCGAGGCATGAGATGCAGATTGAAAAAGAGTGTCTGTATGTTCCAGACGTCTGCATTATCTTCTTCCATCCAGACTGCACGCATTTCTATCCTATAGAAAAGCGATATACTGTCGGTTTTGGAATTTCACCAAATCTTGCCGGAATCCGGCTCGCGGACTA
>CATIYX010000089.1 GCA_949739095.1 uncultured Clostridia bacterium
GTCCGCCGCCGCCTACTACCAATACCTTCATTGTTTCCCGCTCCTTCTTCCTTCTTAATGTCTGAAATGGCGCATACCTGTAAATACCATTGCAATGCCATATTTGTCACACGCATCAATGGATTCTTGGTCACGGATGGAACCGCCCGGCTGGATAATCATACCGATACCTGCTTTATGTGCCGCTTCCACACAGTCGGAGAAGGGGAAGAACGCATCGGAAGCCATCACGCTGCCCGCAGCTTTGTCGCCTGCATATTTGATTGCTAATTCCAATGCCGTGATACGGTTGGTCTGTCCCGGTCCTACGCCAATCGTCGCATGGTCTTTTGTGAGCACAATCGCATTAGATTTAGTGTGTTTCACAACCTTCCACGCAAACAGTGCTTCCTCCATCTGCTCTTTTGTCGGCTGTGTTTTGGTAACCACCTGCACGTCGTCCATATGTATCAGTTCTGTGTTCAGTTTCTGCACCAGCAATCCACCGCCCACTTTTTTCATATCCAATGCTTCTTTGCTGACCGGCTGCCCAATGTTTTCCAGCGTTAACAAACGGATATTTTTCTTACGGCTTAATATTTCAAATGCTTCTTCGCTAAAAGAAGGTGCAATCACAATTTCAATAAAGATTTCATTAATTTTTTCTGCCATCGCACGGTTCACTTCGCGGTTTGCTGCAATAATGCCGCCAAAAATGGACACGGGGTCTGCTTCATATGCCCGCAGGTACGCCGCATCAATGGTGTCCGCCGAACCTACGCCGCAGGGGTTTGCATGTTTGCAGGCAACGACTGTTGGTTCTTCAAATTCTTTCAGCAAATCCAATGCGCCGTTTGTATCATTGATATTATTAAATGACAGCTCTTTACCGTGCAGTTGTTTAGCACCTGCAATCACGCCCGCCGGAATTTTACCGCTTTCCCGATAGAACACTGCCGCTTGGTGCGGATTTTCGCCATAACGCATATCCTGTGCTTTTTCAAAGCTAACCGTCAAGGTGTCAGGATATTCTCCTTCGTCCAGTTGTTTCCACATATAATTTGCAATCAGGCTATCATAGTTCGCGGTATGCTCAAACACACGGTAAGATAGGCGTTTTTTTGTTTGTAAAGATACCTCGCCGTTTGCTTTTAATTCCTCTACTACGGTTTGATAATCAGAAGGATTGACAATTACAGCCACGTCTTGCCAGTTCTTCGCTGCCGCACGAATCATGGTTGGACCGCCAATATCAATATTTTCAATGGCTTCTTCAAAGGTTACGCCGTCTTTTGCAATGGTTTGTTTGAATGGATACAGGTTGATTGCCACAATATCAATCGTTTCAATCCCTAGTTCCTGCAACTGTTGTATATGTTCGCCGTTAGCGCGCATTGCCAGAATACCCGCGTGTACTGCCGGATGCAGCGTTTTCACGCGACCATCCAGACATTCCGGAAATCCTGTGATTTCTGAAATTCCAATCACGGAAAGTCCGCTGTCCTTTAAGGCTTTTGCTGTTCCTCCGGTAGAAATAATTTCATAACCCAGTTTACTGAGTTCTGCCGCAAATTCCACGACGCCTGTTTTATCTGATACGCTGATTAACGCTCTCTTTGCCATTTGTCTTCCTCCCTCATCATTTATCCAAGATTTTAACCTTTCGTCCTTCTATCACCAAACGGTCCTGGCAAAACAGACTGACCGCCTGAGGCAAAATTTTCCATTCCGCTTCCTCCATCACACGTCGCTGCAAAGTTTCCGGTGTGTCGTCCTCCCGTACTGCAACTGCTTTTTGCAGCACAATTTCGCCGCCATCCGTTACTTCATTCACAAAATGTACCGTTGCGCCGGTAAGCTTCACGCCATATTCCAAGACTTTTTCATGCACTTTCAGTCCATAGAACCCATCGCCGCAAAAAGCCGGGATAAGCGCAGGATGTACATTCAAAATACGGTCACGGAATGTTTTTGTGAACTGCTGTCCCAAAATAATCATGAAACCTGCCAGCACCACCAAATCAATTTTCTGTTGTACCAAACAATCCACGATTTTTTCAGTGAACACTTCTCTGTCACCTGCCGACGGAATCACCGCCGTGCCGATACCATTTTGCTGCGCACGCGTGAGCGCATAGGCGTTTTCTTTATTGGATAGAACCAACACGATTTCGCCGCCCAAAATTTCGCCGTTTTTCTGTGCATCAATCAATGCCTGCAAATTGGTTCCCGATCCTGACGCCAGCACTGCAATCCGTTTTGCCATGATACTCTATCCTTTCCAATCAAACGATTTCCACGTCACCGCTTCCGGCTTCCACACTGCCCACCACATAGGCTTTTTCGCCCATGCCGCTCAGCATATTCACCAACGCGTCCGCCTCTGTCGCCTCTACTGCCATCATCATGCCCAGCCCCATGTTAAAGGTGCCAAACATATCTTTTTCCGGAATATTGCCCTCTTTGGCAATAACGTCAAACAGCGGCAGCACCTGCCATGAACCTTTGTTAATCTTTGCATGTGTGCCTTCCGGCAACATCCGCGGAATATTTTCATAGAATCCGCCGCCTGTAATGTGGCAGATTGCTTTCACATCAAATTTGGAAATTGCTTCCAGCGCCGGTTTTACATAGATTTTCGTGGGTTTCAGCAGTGCCTCACCAAGCGTTTCACCAAGCTGTTCATAGGACTGCTGCAAACGCTCTTTCGCACCTGCTTCATCCAGACCGAAAATCTTACGAACCAGCGAAAATCCGTTGGAATGTACGCCGGAGGACGCAATTCCTACCAGTACATCGCCCACCTTCACTGCCTTACCGTCAATGATGTTCTTTTTATCTACCACACCGACGCTAAAACCTGCCACGTCATATTCATCTTCCGGATAAAA
>CATIYX010000090.1 GCA_949739095.1 uncultured Clostridia bacterium
GCCAGCCGCCCGCTTCCTCCAACGTCTGCGGTAGGTCCCAATGATATAGCGTCACAAACGGTACAATGCCATAGTGCAGACATTCATCAATAATTTGATTATAAAATGCTATCCCCTGCGGATTGACCTCACCGGTCCCCTCCGGCAAAATGCGTGACCAGGCGATGGAAAAACGGTAGGATTCCAAGCCCATCTCCGCCATCAACGCAATATCCTCTTTCCAGCGGTGATAATGGTCTACCGCCACATCACCATTGGTATTTTCAAACGTTTTACCCGGAATTTTAGAAAACACGTCCCAGTTAGAAACGCCTTTTCCGCCTTCGTTCCATCCGCCTTCCACCTGGTAAGCGGCAGACGCCGCGCCAAACAAAAAATCATGCGTAAATCTCACTTTTTCCCGCCGCCTTCCGCCTGAATCATCGCAAGCGCCGCTTCCAACACTTTACCGCCGTTTACCATCCCATAGTCCATAGAATTGATAACATCCACCGGAATGCCTTTAGGATCACAAATTTTTTTCGCACCATTCAACATAAATTTCACCTGCGGTCCCAACAGCGCTGCATCAATTCCGTCTGTTCGCTGGTCCATTTCACTTGCCGGATAAGCTTCAATTTCAATCTCAATCCCCTTCTCCTGTGCACTGGCACGCATTTTTTTCACTAACATACTGGTGGACATTCCCGCATTACAAAACAATGCTATTTTTTTCATCGTTTCTCCGTCCTTTCTTATATAAATGCAAGTTCATCATCTTGTTTTAAACTGTTGATGCTTTTTTGCATGGACATTAACATATCCAGCATTTCCCGCACCAAAATGGCATTCATCAGATGGTCCTGCGCATGAACCATAAAAAGTCCTACCGGCACTTTATTGCCATTTGTTTCCTCCGCGATAAGGTCCGTCTGTGCATCATGTGCCTTAGACATAATATCGTCTCCCTGTTTCACCAGAACTTTTGCTTCTTCATAGTTTCCTTCTTTCATCTTTGCGAACGCTTCATAAAAACTGGATTTTGCATCACCCGCCATGGTGATAATCATAAATATTTTTTCTTCTAATTGTTCTTCTGTTATCTGTGCCATATTTTCACGCTCCATATTGGTTTTTCGTTTTCTTTTTATTCTTTCCCTATTTTGCATATTTTATTTGAAAGAACAAAAAAAGTCCGGAAAGCAAAACCGCTTTCCGGACTTTTTTATTTTTTGTTTAAATGCTTGCAATAACTTCCACTTCCACCAAAACATCTTTGGGAAGCTGTTTGACCGCCACGCA
>CATIYX010000091.1 GCA_949739095.1 uncultured Clostridia bacterium
CACCACCACCTATGGCTATGACGAAAACGGAAACATTGTCAACAAAACCACAGGCGCATTGGTGACAACGTATTCCTACAACAACGGCAATATGTTAACAGAGATAGATACCAAGCAATCGGGTGTGAACCGCTACAATTATACCTCCACCTATTATCTGGATGGAAACAGAAAGTATGTAACTGATAGTCAAAGTTATGACTACTGGTATGAGTATGACGGACGTGGACAGCTAAAGCATGAAGGTCAAGGGAATTATGACTACTATTTTACTTATGATGCGTATGGGAACCGTACCAAGAAAGTACATGACGGACCATGGGATCGGGATGATGTGGAGTATACCTATGACGCAAATAATCGACTGGTGAAAGCAGTGAACAATGGGTACAATAATACAGATAATTACGATTATACTCAAACAAGTATCTATGGCTATGACGCGAATGGAAATCAGACCTATTATCTGGATGGGAGAGCACTGAATGAACTTGCCTATGGAGAGGAATCCGTGCAGCTGGGAATATTAGGAGAAAACAATACGGCAGGCGGCATGGTAAAAATGTATACGTATAACGGATTCGGACAGCGGACAGGAGCGATTGTGGATGGCACAACAGCCGAATATGTGTATAATCCGGACGGCTTGCGCGTAAGTAAAACAGTGAACGGAACGACTACGACACACATTCTGGACGGAGCAAATGTTGTGGCAGACGTCAAGAAAGGCAATGTTGCTAAATATAACCGGGGAGGGGAATTGATATCCATAGAAACAGGCGGACAAAAGGGATATTATATCTTCAACGGACATGGTGACGTAGCAAAAATGGTGACGGCAGAGGGTGTACACAAATCCAGAACGATCTATAACGCGTATGGCGAATATATAGAATACTATGGAGAGAGGGATACAACCGATAGCTTGGGTGGACTGAATAATCCTTTCGGCTACGCAGGCGAGTATACGGATTTGAGCAGTGGGCTGATTTACTTGCGAAATCGGTACTATGATCCGAATATTGGACGATTTATCTCGGAAGATCCAGCGAAAGCAGGTTCAAACTGGTATGTGTATGCTAATAACAATCCGATTATGTACATTGATCCTTTGGGTGAAGATGCAATTATCGTTACAAATAGTGAAGCTGCATTGAAGCAAGGACATACATCAGCTATTTACCAAGATGCAAATGGGGATTGGTTCTATACATATTGGGGTAATAAGGCTGCCGCTGTCATTCGCATACCCAATGAATACATGGGCACTTTAGATGATTTTAATAAAGGGTTAAATAAATTCTTGGCGGATAACGGCTTTAAAGATATTACGTCTAATTATAATTCTTCAACGTATATTGTGGGAGATTTTACAGCATCATTAGATGCAGCGTATGCAGATGTACGAGGTGCTCATTCCAACAGCTTTCATAAAGATTCTAAAACTCATGAATTGGATGACGGTAGTGTAGTATTCCAAGGACAAAATAGCCCCTATAATCTTTCGTGGAATAATTGCTTGGATCGCACATATGATTCATTAAGCAAAGGTACTTTATCAAATGGTACAAACGCCGGAACCCATATGAAGAATTTAGGATTTAAAGGCGGATTAAGACCTAATAATGCGACATCAAAATTTGACGAGGTATTTATGAACAGTTCTTTTACATATGGTGGTGCATATAGTGCATTGTTAAACTATGCAACATTGTATGTGCAAGGAAGTTCTTGGGCACAGAAATGGGAAAAGGCAAATTACGCCAATTCTGTGATTGGATGGTGAGGCTGATATGAGGAGGCGCAACATGTGGATATATTATTTAATTCCTATAGTGATTCATTTGCTCTTTCTGCCGCTTTTGTTTTTGGAAAGGAATGGTGAAATATCGCTCATTGAAATTTTTGTGGGGACAATAGTTGCTCCCATTTATTTAGTTATAGTTTCCTATAAGCTTTTGGATCATTTTAGCATGAGTAAGTTTTTTTCCATGTTACTAATAATATTAGTTGTGACAATACTTGGCATTGTTATAAGCTATTTTAATTGGGGGATTACAACTGGAAATTTATTAAAGCCAGATAGTGAAACAATTCATATTACTAACTGGCAAATGATTATAGCATCAATTATAGTTATTATTGGTTGGGCTGTAGCGTATATTATAAAACATAGAACATTATAAAACATAGAAACAACAACCCAAAGATTTTCGCAGAGAGGTGTGCATTCGCGCACCTCTTTTTCGTGCACTGACCTTGTTCCAAGAAAACATTTTTGGAACAAGGTTAAAAACTGCACAAATAAAGTTCTTTTTATTTATGCAATCGTACAAAATGTTTTGATTCCTAAAATTTTGGTTTCCAACCTCGTCTTTTTTTCCTTTATAGATATGAGGAGGTTTCTATGAATACAAACACAAAAATAACTGTAAACCGTAAGATGAAAGCAAATAATATGACGATACGGATAAAAAGTGTGTTTGAAGATAAGATTCCATTAGAAAAAGCCATGTCTAACATAATCAAATTGAGAGTAACGCAAAACAGGAAAAAATAATCAAAATTGCAGCAAACCATTGAAAAAAGCATGGTAATATGATACAATTATCTTGCGGATTTCATTGGTTTGTTGTTTCTTCGGGAGGTTAAAAAATGAAGGAACAAAAAAGATACAATGCTGCGATTTATTGCAGATTGTCAAAGGACGATGATTTACGAAACGGCGAAAGTTCAAGTATATCCACACAAAAGCTAATGCTTGAAAAGTATGTGAAAGAGCATAACTGGTTGATAGCTGACTGCTATATTGACGACGGCTGGAGCGGCACAAATTACAACCGTCCGGACTTTCAGCGGATGATTGAGGATATCGAACAGGGCAAAATCAACATGGTGGTCGTCAAAGACCTTTCAAGGCTCGGCAGAAACTACATTATGACGGGACAGTACACGGAAATATTTTTCCCTGACAGGAATGTCCGTTTCATTGCGGTTGATGACGGCGTTGACACGCTGAACAGCAACAACGATATTGCTCCGTTCAAAAATATTCTGAACGAAATGTATGCAAAGGACATTTCAAAAAAGGTGCGTTCTGCGGTGAGAGCGAAAAAGCAGAAAGGCGAGTTTTTAAGTAATTATGCGCCGCTAGGTTATCAAAAAGCCCCATATGATAAAAACAGCTTGATTGTTGAAGAAAGCGGAGCGAAGATTGTAAGGCGCATTTTCGAACTAGCTCGTTTGGGGACAGGCAGTAAAAATATTGCTAAGACACTAAATGTAGAGGGTGTCCCTACACCGTTGGAGCATAGAAATCTGTTGTTGGGAAAGCAGATAATCAATAAAAAGCATTGGTCGCCGGAAAGTGTTATCAGCATTTTGAGAAACCGCATTTATCTTGGCGATATGGTGCAAGGTGTTTACGAGTGTTCCAGATTCAAAAGAACGCCCAACAAACGGAAACCGCCGGAAGAATGGATTATTACGCCCAACAGGCACGAACCATTGGTTGATGTCGACACATGGGAATACATTCGAAAATGTATTGATGGACGGTTTCGTCCAACCAAATCAAAGGAAATTCAGCTTTTTGCGGGATTTGTAAAATGTGCTGACTGTGGGTATGCGCTTGGATATTCTTCTTCACATGGAGTGGAAAGCTACTCCTGCGGACAGTACAGGCGACATGGAAAAGCATTTTGCAGCTGCCATTACATACGCAAGGATACGCTGGAAGATGTGGTTTTAAGCGATATTAAACGCTATGCTAAACTGGCGAAAAGTAAAAGCAGTGAACTTGCCAAACAGTTATCATCGCAAAATGACAGTAAGGGCGAACAGAAGTTAAAAGATCTTACCGCTGAATTGATGGCTTTGAATTTAAGATTTTCTGAATTAAATACCATCGTAAAACGGCTGTACGAGGACAATGTAACCGGAAGAATTTCAGATGAAAGATTCAATTTGCTTTTGAATGATTACGAACAGGAACAGGACGAGGTAAAACAAAGAATTGAGAGCGTACAGAAATTAATTTCTGACCTCGAAGAAAGCAAGATCAACTTATCCGCTTGGATGGAATTGATACGGAATCATACGAACATTACCAAACTGGACAGAACCATTTTAAGCGAGTTAGTTGATAAAATAACGGTGGGCGAAACACAGGTTATTGACGGCGAAAAAGTTGTTGATATTACGATATACTACCGTTTTATCGGCGCAATAAGCTAACATTAAATTTGAAAATACGCAGTGATAAACGCCACTGCTCAAATATAGATACTCCGGTGAATACGCTGACGAAGAAATCGGTAACATCTACCTCCGCGCAAGATACTACGACCCGAATACCGGACGCTTCACCAGCGAAGACCCCATCTGTGACGGTACGAACTGGTATGCGTATTGCGGGAATAATCCGGTGATGTTTGTGGATCCGAGCGGAACGGAAGCCGAGACGGTTGCGAAGCTTCAAAGATTGCTACAATTAAAGGAGAATTATAATAAATATGGATATAATGCTGCTGAATCAGCTGAGGCTTCTCGAATACGCGATTGGTTAAGAAACGAGTCTCCATTAAATGCATACGCACTATATAGAGAGTTTGCACATACACATATGTATGATGATACAAATGATTATGAGAGTACAGCTGTGTTGCTTGACATTGCAGCCGTAACAACTAGAGTACAATATGATGAAGCAGTTCGTGGTGAAGGAAATAATGCTTGGGACATGGCTAGGCATCCCAGTGAGACAGCATATCCACAAGCGCAGAATAAAATTGTTTCATATGATACTACTGCTGGCTCTATGGCGTTATTTGGTGAAAAATATAATGGGAAACCATATTGGACATCTACAGGTACTTATGCTAATGGTAAAGTTCAAATAAGAAGATCAGTTGATAGTAACGGCACTGGATTTATAACGGTATATCTTATTTTTAGCCCAGAGAATAAACTACCTTTACTGCATGCTACTGTA
Organism: uncultured Clostridia bacterium; assembly: GCA_949739095.1. Lineage (GTDB taxonomy): Bacteria > Bacillota > Clostridia > RUG12999 > RUG12999 > JAAWTG01. The sequence goes on from CATIYX010000091.1 coordinate 4,994, forward strand.
ACAAAATCTCAAATGAATACGATTAATACTGAGCATAATAGTCCTGTTACTACATTAGATGACTTAACTATTCAAAGACCCTAATATAGAAAGAAGAATTAAATAATATGAATATTAAAAATTTGATAAATTTGCATAGTAAACGACTTATATTTTTAAGTATAGCAGTTATTCTGGGTTTATTAATAAGTCATTACTACATGACTCCTGCAATATACAATGCAGTATTTGGACCGTTTGAGGTTGATACTAATATTTTAGAAAAAGCGATAATAGATAATACATTGTTAATCAAAAATCCATCTGCACCATTCAAAAATAATAGAATAGGTTCATTACTCACATTAAAAAAATTTCGAGATGGAATGAAATTTTATTTTCGAGTTCCCAATAACTATTATCATATTCTTTATACTAGGAGAAATGAAGTATATTTTCAGAATATATATTCTAGTGATTTGGGAGATTTTATATCTATCTGTGCAAAGTCTACACATACTGCACCACAGACAAATAATGGATTTTTTGTAGGATTTAATAAGAAATCTATGTCATATTTATACGAAAAAGTGGAAGGTATAGAAGTAATAACATGGGATGGACAATTGCAGCATAGTGATGTTTTAATACAGGAAGATGATATTTTACCTATTGCTTTTTATAACAGCTGGTTTTATAATTTTTTATTTGTCGGGAGTACATATCTATTTTTAGTGATAGCGGTTATTGGATTTGTTATTAGTATACGGAATATTTTGGTTGCAAATAGGAGGTTACAGGATTATACAAGACATCCGATTTTTAAAGATATTAAGGAGATGGAGAATTTTTTAAGTGAATTGGAATTGGCTACATATGAGAAAAATAAGATAGTTACAGAAAATTGGCTTATATACGATCGTTTTCTATACTTAAAAAGATATAGTCGTTCTCAAATTTTTCGCTAATAAAATTTAAGTTTATAAACAGTGCTGAATGTATATGCATTCAGCACTGTTTTGCCTAACGATATTCTCACCGTTATCGGAACAGAAGCCACCACCTATACCTATGACGCTATGAATCGCCCAACCAAAGCAACGTTTGCGGACGGTACCACGCGCCAGCTATCCTATAACATTCCGGCAAACGAAGTGACCTACACAGACGAAAACGGAACGCAGAACAAATCCCAGTTTGACCCGCTGGGACAGATTGAACAAGTGCTACTAAACGACGCGGGCTGGAAGACGCTGGAAAGCTATGAGTTCAACAGCATTGGTCAGCAAGTGAAGAAAACCACCATGAAAAATGCTTCCGATTATACGACCGAGGAAACGACCTACAACCCCGATGGCACGACAGCAACGGTACGCGTGAAAAACGCGGCTGGAGAAACCGTCACGGGAGCTGACTATACCTATACTTACACTACAACCGGCAGAAGTATCTCCGCAAAGACTTTGAACGACCCTGTGACAAAGGTGGAAACCTACGACCTACGCGACCGCAAGGTGAAAGAGGAAGCACAGACAGCAGGAGAAACCCTGACGACGACCTATGAATATGACAATCTCAAAAATGTCATAGCGGCGAAAGATGCGCGTGCCAACGCCAACGGCTGGAGCAACACCACCACGGCGACCTATGACCACATGGGTAACGTTCTCACACAGACCAACGCGTTAGGCAACACCATCACCAATACCTATAACTTGATGGGGCAACTGATGTCCTCCGGTGATTACAAAGGCAACGTCACGAGCTATGTCTACGACAAAATGGGACGGAACATTCAAATAACCAGCCCATTTGACGGAACAAATGTAAGTAAGAAATTCGTCATATATGACAAAAATGGGAACGTAATTCGTGAAAAGAGCCAAAATAATGTGCCGGGAGCAGGAGAAACGTACCGGACTGTCGAATACGAATATGACAGCAAAAACCAAGTGACAGCTGTGAAACAATTTGACGGCGGCACGGAATACAAAACCGCATATACATACGATAACGCGGGACGTCAAACGTCTCTCATCACGGGAGCAGCAACGAATGAGCCGCACATCACCAGCTATACGTATAACAAGCTGGGACAGGTCATTTCCGAAACCGACCCTATGGGCGGAACCAAGACGGCAACATATGACTATTTTGGCAACGTCACAGGCGGCACGACAAAGGCGGGTGAAACCATCACAAACACCTACAACGACTGGA
>CATIYX010000092.1 GCA_949739095.1 uncultured Clostridia bacterium
GCAGCATGTTCAAAATCAAAAACGACTTTTGCCGCCGAAACATTGCACGAACCATACGGTTCACCGCCCCGCTTTTGCAACAACTCAAGGAAACCGCGCAGCAAAACAACATTTCTCTCAGTCTGCTGGTGGGTGGTGCTGCAAATATACGCTGGAGCATATGAAAAACACCCCAAACCGTCAGCATACTATAGAACATATTCAGAAAAGAAGCGAAAAAAATGACTGAATTTGTCGGATGTTTGAATCCCCAAACGCTTGACTTTATTTAGGTTCCATGCTATTATAGTGCAGTATCAGTTTTTCCCGCGTCAGCTCCTTTGCTACGCGGGTTCTCTTTTTTAGAACAACGAAAAATGTGTTATTTCGCCGCACAAAATCAAAAACGACTGCAAACGAAACGCCATACCCGTTTCATTTGCAGTCCTTTTCTATAGGGGAATACCACTTTGCTTGTGAAATCCCATTCTATCCCGCCGCCCTGCGTATCACACAGACGACGGCGTAATATGATACTGATGATATTTCGCCGCCTCACCCTCCACTTGAATTATCGCATAGCAAAACGGCGCTTCACACAGCGCCGCATCGGTAAAATATGTAATACCACTGCGGTAATAAATTCATTAACACGATTATTTTTCAATTGTCTGTTAGGAAAAACAAAAATCCGAACCCATCACTGATTAGTGAAAAGTTCGGATTTGTTCTTATCTGGTGGATCCTCGGGGACTCGAACCCTGGACCGTCCGGTTATGAGCCGGATGCTCTAACCAACTGAGCTAAGGATCCCTATTTCAATTTTTACCTATCTATTATACCAGTTCCGACAGAGTTTGTCAATGCTTTTTCAGTGATTCGCTTGAAAAAAAGAAAGAGGTGCGTCAATCATTAACTGATATGCACCTCTCTTTTTGTCATATCACCGAAACACTTTACGCAGAGCTAAAATACAAAGGTAAATGACTGCAATCACCAGAAAAATCATCAGCATCCCTTTTCCCATCATGGGAAGCGTTTGTAAAAACAAGTCTATGTTGAACATTTTATAACACCGCCTCTACCAACATAATAATCAGTCCGCCGGCAATGACTGATGCAATCTGTCCGCCGACATTTGCACCTGCTGCATGCATGAGCAAATGGTTTTCCGGGTCCTCTTGAATGCCCATCTTGTGAATTACACGTGCAGACATTGGGAACGCTGAAATACCCGCTGCACCAATCATAGGATTTACCTTCTTCTTAGTAAACAAATTCATCAGTTTTGCGAACAAAACGCCGCCCACCGTATCAAAAATGAAGGCAATCAATCCCAGCAACAAAATCATAAGTGTTTCTTTGGTTAAAAACATGCTTGCCTGCATTTTTGCTGCAACCGTAATCCCCAAAAGCAACGTAATCAAGTTTGCAAGCTCTTTTTGCGCACTTTCTGACAAGGAACGCAGCACGCCGCACTCACGAATCAGGTTGCCGAACATCAAAAAGCCAATCAGAGCAACAGACCGCGGTGCAACAATGCCGGCAATCACTGTAATGATAACCGGGAACAGGATTTTGACAATCTGCGGCACTTCGTTACCGCTGTAGCCCATACGGATTTTCCGCTCTTTCTTTGTTGTAATGCAGCGGATAACAGCGGGCTGGATAATGGGCACCAGCGCCATATAGGAATATGCTGCTACGATAATTGGTCCAATATAGTTGCTGCTAAAATAGTTTGCCACAAAAATGGAAGTCGGTCCATCCGCTGCACCGATAATCGCGATGGATGCTGCGTCGCGGATATCAAACCCAAAGAGCGCCGCAACCGACAGCGTAAAGAAAATTCCGAACTGTGCTGCCGCACCAAACAGTAGCATTTTCGGATTGGATAACAGCGGTCCAAAATCAATCATTGCCCCAATTCCAATGAATAGCAGCAACGGGAATAATTCGTTGGCAATACCGGCGTTAAATAACACATCCAACACACCCGGCTCCACTGCGCCGTGAATGGTCTGGGTAATTGCGCCCGACATGGGAAGATTGACCAAAATTGCTCCAAACCCAATAGGTAAAAGCAATGACGGTTCCATATCCTTTTTAATTGCCAAATAAATCAGCAGCGCACCAATTGCCCACATAACAACGCTTTGCCATGTGATGTTTGCAAAATTACTGAAAAATTCTGCCACCTCGTCCACACCTTTCTCTGAAATCTTAATGATATCTTTTGATTAGTCTATGCAAAACTGCGAAATCCACACCTTTTTCCATAAAAAAAGAGACTTCACGTTTCACAGACGAATCCCTGGGAAACGAAAAGTCTCGCTTTTTACTGTACGCACCGGATTATGCTTTTCATAATCGTGATGACGAAACGTACCGCGCCAAAACCAGCGCCAAGCTACTCCCTTTTCAATACCAATAGTATACAAAAAAAGGAGAGAATTGTCAAGCCCACATTTCACAAGGGGGATTTTTTCAAGGTGCACTGGGGCAAAGAGTGGAGGATATATCCTTCCAAGAAAAATCAAGGAGGAGAATTTTGACTATGTCAAAATCCGGGGGACATTTTCAAGGAAGGATATATCCGTAGTGGAATTCGAGGGACATTTTTCACGAAAGAACATATTCGGCGTACACTGGGGCGATATTTTTTATGAAACCATGACTCTGCCCATTTTCAATCCTCCAGCAGATAAATTGTCTCGCCGGGATTGCCCGTTAAAATTTTCCGCTTCACACGGTTACATTTCAATCGACGCACCATCTCCGCCAATTGTTTTCCGCCACGGTATCCGTGAATCACAGTGAGTTCTCTTGTGCCCGCCGGAAGAGATTTAATTTTTGCTTCCAGCCGCATTTTTGCTTCGCTGCAAGTCAATCCGTGCAGGTCAATCTGCGTAGACTGCTGCATATTCTGCCCCGCCATCAGGACAACTCAAACTGCCCTGTATAGAGCTGGTAATATTTCTTGTGCTGGGCAATCAGTTCGTCGTGATTGCCGCGTTCAATCACTTCTCCATGTTCTAAAACAAGAATCATGTCGGCGTTGCGCACGGTGGACAGACGATGAGCAATCACAAATACGGTTCGTCCTTCCATGAGACGGTCCATACTTTTTTCAATCAATTTTTCCGTTCTGGTGTCAATGGAGCTGGTCGCTTCATCCAAAATCAGCACCGGCGGGTCCGCAATCGCTGCGCGCGCAATCGCGAGCAGC
>CATIYX010000093.1 GCA_949739095.1 uncultured Clostridia bacterium
ACACCGCTGCCAAACATGCTGCCCATTTTATTAAAGACCGAAGCAATAACACCTGTTGCAAGTCCCAATGCCAGCAGTCTGGAATAGGACAGAATATCGCTGAGATAGCTTGTTACGCCATAGAGTTCATATAACCCTTTCGCCAGACGTTTGGCAGGATTTTTGGAGGAACGCCCTCCAAACAGAACAATGCCCAGTGCGCCAACACCGGCGCAAACAGCAGCAACCGTTCCTGCCACGGGCGGCAAAATGAATTTCAGTCCCGCCATATCCACAAACATTTGCATGGACAACAAATATGCGACGCCACCGCCTACTATTAAATACCAAAAGACGGTATCATAAATGCCGCTGCGCCAGTCGCCCGCTTTGATATTTTGATACAGCTTGATGCCAAGCCCTGCGAATATATGCACAATGCCAATGGCAAACGAAAAAATTAACATGCGCATAGGATCGTCCACCGGCGCAAACCAAAGCGGCGGAATCGTCACAGTCTTTCCAAAAAAAGTCTCAGATACCACCGTGACAGCATCTCCGAAATACCCGCCGAACATCACACCCCAAAACGTTGTGGAAATGCCACAATAGAAAAACATTTGCAGCGTTTTTTTCATGCCGGATTCCATACTTCGGAATTTCAACAGTGCAATGCCGCACGCCAACATCATCAAAACGCCATATGCCGCATCCGACAACATCATACCAAAGAGTACATAATAGAACGCTGCCATCATCGTTGTGGGGTCAATCTCCCCTTTACCAGGCAGACTATAGGTCTCCAGCACACTTTCCACCGGCGCACTTAGGGCATTGTTTTTCAGCAGCACCGGCGGCGTTTCCTCTTCCGAAACATCCTCTGTTTCCACTGCTATCGCAAAGCTCGCCGCAAGCTCTGTTTCCAGTGCCGCTGCTTCCGGCTGTGGCACATATCCACTAACAGAAAACACATGCCGCTGCTGGTTCACTTTTTCCAACACCTTATATTTTTCAATCCGCATACTATAGTAGTCCATCATCAGCTTCAAGTCATCGCGCGCCCAACCAAATTCGGCGATTTCCTTTTCTATTTCGCCTATACGTACCTGTGCTCGTTGGATTTTGGTCTCATGGCGCTGGGTCCGCTCCGCCGGTACGCTTGCCGAAGATACTGCCGGCCGTGCAAAGCCCATGCTGCGCAAAATCGCTTCTACCTTTTCTGCCACGCCGCGCAAACACAAAACAAAAACACATGTCTGCTCCGGCGACGTGCTGATGATATGAAAATCCGCCGCATATTGTTCCGGCTCCGTCACATCTGCCAATTGCTGCTGATATTCTTCTAAAATCTTCTCCAGCGTACGCCCCTCCGGAAAGGTTCCTGCAAACGCTGCAGTGCATCTCGTACCTGCAAATCCAAGCGGTACATCAAGCGCCAGCCATGGCTGCAGCATTTGTATCTGCGTTTCCCGACGGACGATTTCCGCTTTCAGCTCCGCAATCTCTTTAGATAGCGCCGCCAGACGCGCCGCGACAGCGGATATTTGTTCCGCGCGTTTCACAAATGTGTCATAGTCTTGCACAGAAACCGTTTTTCTGCCTTCCAGCGCCGCAAACAACTTTGTCTGTTCTGGCTGGTATTGATTTAAAATCTCAAGGGCTGTCTGTGCACTGTTTGCCGCTTTTGCAAAGGTTGCCCGCTGCGCTGACGTCTCCAGTTTTCCGAAGCCGTAGGACTGTAAATCCAGTTCCTGCACATCCAATACGTTTCGCCGCTGCAACGCTTCCAGCACGACCTTACGCTGCTTTTGCGAACCATAAATTGTGACACGTTTCATGGGTACAACCGCCATCTTACCGCCTCCTTTCTATGTCTATCTATACGGTATTTACCAAATAAATTCTTTCAGCAAAAGCTGTACCGCCTGCTGCTGTTTTTCTGCTACCGTTCGGCGCAACGACTCTTTTTCCGTTTCTGCTTTACGCATACTCTCCTGTCGTATCTCCTCCGCTTTTTGCGTCATTTGCTGTTGCAATTCTCGTCCGCATTCCCGCGCCGCTGCCTCCGCCTGCCGAAGGATATCCTGTGCCTGTGCTTCCGCTGTTTCTAAAATTTGCGTGGCACGCATATCAGCTTCCCGCTCCAATTTCTCCGCGTCCTGCTCCGCTTTGCTGATTTTTTCCAACGTTTCTTTTGCCATGCTTTCACCCCTCTCCTGCTGTCAATTCCCCTTTTTGGTATATTATACCACAACAAAAATTTTTTTCAATGGACAAATTTCTTTAATTGTTACATTACCCTCTCTTAACAAGTTTCTGTTTTAGTGTGGGACATTTTGGCAAGAATTATTCTTCTTTTTCCTCCGGCAGCACACCGTTTTTCACTGCTTCATATAATAGTAATACCATTTTATTTTGTGCGGAGGTGACTCTAAACGTTATGATGATACTACAATTATTTATGCTACTGTTGATAACACTGCTGCTCTATAGTTCTATCTTTTTCTGTTGCGGTGGCATATCAGAAGCATATCCTGCTTCGCTCGACAGTGCCACAGCGCTGGACATTTCCCATACTATACGCCGCGGTGCTTGTCCGCTTTGGCTTGACGAACCACACTTGTCCAAAAAAGAACTTGCTATTTTACGCCGCCACTATCCATGGATATTCTTATGCAAACGTGAATAGCCTATTTTGGTTTTATATTTAGATACCTGAAACTGTTTTTGTTGTTTTTGACCATATTTCTTCTATAATATTGTTAAAATTTATTAAAGATTTATAATGCATTCTGTGTTATAATGAATTTATCAGAATAAGTCTTCATTTTTATATCCTAGTAACACGGTATAAAGTGCTGATTTTTCCAATAGGATACCATAATGGGGTATCAATTTTAACTTCCAAAGGAGGAGTACGGTAACATGAAAACATTTCAAGCAGATAAAATCAGGAACATATGCCTGATTGCCCACAGCAAAGCAGGAAAAACATCCATGGCAGAAGCAATGTTGTTTAATAGCAGCGCAATTTCCAGAATCGGCAAGACTGCTGACGGTAACACCGTTTGTGATTATGATAGTCAGGAAGTCAAACGCGAACTGTCCATCCGTGCATCACTCGCCGCTTTGGAATGGAACAGCAATAAATTAAATTTGTTAGATACACCGGGTTATTTTGATTTTATCGGCGATATGCACGCTTGTATCAGTGCAAGTGACGCTGCGGTTTTAGTAATAAGCGGGAAATCCGGTCCCCGTGTCGGTGGTCTGCTGGCATTTAAACACGCTGTCACGCAGGAACTTCCCATTTTATTCTTCATTAATAAAATGGACCACGAAAATGCAAAATTTGATGACGTCTTGGCGGAATTGCAGTCCTCGTTCGGCGCAAACGTCCTGCCGTTTGAAATTCCTATCAAAGACGGTACGGCTTTCACAGGATATATCGACGTGATTCATGAAAAGGCATATCAGTTCGATGGAAAAAAGAAAAAAGAAATCCCGCTGGACGCCTCCTATCAGTCCATGATTGCGGATATTAAAGCAACCATGAACGAAGTAATTGCGGAAACGAACGAAACACTCATG
>CATIYX010000094.1 GCA_949739095.1 uncultured Clostridia bacterium
AGGTGGTGGCAACAGCGTGGTCGGCGAATCCGCCGTCTACCAGCAGTCCTGCCAGTCCAAGTCCTTCCGCCATGGTGGAACAAGCGCCGTAAATTCCCATAAAAGGGATATTGGTATCGCGAACGGCATAGTGTGCGCTGGAACATTGATTCAACAGATCTCCTGCTAATAGATACTGAATATCACTTGTGGAGAGCGAAGCTTTTTGCACTACCTTTTGAATGGCTGTGCTCATAAATTTGCTTTCCGCTTTTTCCCAAGAATCTTCGCCAAATGTATTGTCCTCTACGATTTCATCAAAATAGGTGCGCAGCGGTCCATTTCCTTCTTTGCTGCCAACTACAGAAAATGTTTCCGTGATGGTCGGCGGAGAAGCGAGCTGCGCGGTTTGTTTACCAATATGTTTTGTAGACATAAATGGACCATCCTTTCATTATATAATTGAGAAATTTAAACATTAAAATGTGAAACCCATGCGGCGTTTTTCCATTTAATGAATAAAATAATAAATCAGGCCTGCAATGACGGAAGCAACGGTTCCATAGACAATAACGGGACCTGCAATGATGAACATTTTTGCGCCAACGCCCAATACATACCCCTCGCTTTTATATTCAATCGCAGGCGAGGCAACAGAGTTGGCAAAGCCGGTAATAGGGACGAGCGTGCCTGCGCCAGCGTGTTTGGCAATGTTATCATAAATACCAATGCCCGTCAGCAATACGCCAAGAAATACCATGGTGATGGAGGTCGCAGCGGCGACTTCTTCCAGACTGAGTCCCCAGTTGGTATAAAAACTACGGACGCCTTCGCCCAAAACGCAAATCAACCCGCCGATGATAAAGGCTTTCAGCATATTCAACCACAGTGGGGAATTGGGCGATTTTTTTTCGGCATATGCTTTATATTCTTGTTTTTGCATGTTTCATTCACCTCATATTTTCGGTTTTTATTTTATCATCAATTAACAAGAGCGAACACGCCTGACTAGAATAAATAAAAATCGTGTCTGCCTTTGTTCATTGATGGTAGTATGGCATGTTTGGAGAATTTTATGAATTGGTGCATGAAAATCTTGCAGTGTAGAAAAATAAACAGCAAAATGAAAACAGAAAAGAAAGCAAAAATCATTGAAAAATACCATTGACTAATGATGGAAAAAAAGGTATAATAGGAATTGGTTTAATTGGAGGATTTCTCTAATTAAAATAATTGTATACAATTTAGCGGCAGGCGCCGCGCATGATAGACCCAATATGTTATGGTACCGTTTGTTCCGGTCAGCAGAGGTGCTTCTATCGAGTGGATGGTATCAGACGACATATCAGGTAAAAGAGGAGGAAAAAACATGGCACAAAAGTTAACAGTTGACGGCAACACCGCCG
>CATIYX010000095.1 GCA_949739095.1 uncultured Clostridia bacterium
CTGCCGCCATCATAAATGTTCCTGCTTCAATCTGATCCGGAATTAACGCATATGTACAGCTTCCCAATTCCTCTACACCCATAATGCGAATAACATCCGTGCCTGCACCTTTAATATTTGCACCCATGGAATTCAAAAAATTGGCAACATCCACAACATGTGGTTCTTTTGCCGCATTTTCAATCACCGTGAGCCCTTCTGCCAAAACTGCTGCAATCATAATATTAATTGTCGCGCCTACGCTGACAACATCCATATAAATAGCGTTCCCGCACAATTCTTCCGCTTCCAAATCAAACATACCTTGTTGCAGCGATACTTTAGCGCCCAGCGCCTCAAAACCTTTGGTATGCTGGTCAATGGGACGTTCTCCAAAGTTACATCCGCCCGGCATTGCTACCTTTGCTTTTTTAAAACGTCCCAACAGTGCCCCCACCAAATAATAGGAAGCGCGCATCCGTTTGACGATTTCATATTCCGCTACCCATTGATTCACACCGGAACCGTCTATTTCAATTGTATTTCTGTCAATTTTTTTATATGTCGCACCCAATTGCCGCATAATCTCTAAAATATGGTTTACATCTTTAATATCCGGCACATTTTCAATTCTACAGCGTCCCTTTGTCAGCAATGCTGCCGGTAAAATTGCAACCGCCGCGTTCTTCGCGCCGCTGATATCTACTTCGCCACACAGCCGCCGTCCGCCGTTTATCACCAAGCTCTCCAATTGGTGCCCCCCGCTTTCCTCAATATATTTACCTCACTCTATATGAAAAGAAATTAATTGTACCTTAACAGATATATTATAGCAGTAAATGTGTCTAATTGCAATGATTTTTTCTATTTTCTTAAATATTTCCTTCCAATCTCTGAATAAAATATATCTGAAAAGCGATTCTTCGTGCTGTAAATTCTGACAAAATTCCTTTTACCGCACTAAACTACTAAACATTTAAGCATAAGTACATGCTGGTACTCGCCGATATTTCCGTGTCTTCATATACACAAAAAGTTCCGCACCAAAAATTGGCGCGGAACTTTTTACCTGAATCTATTTCAGTTTTATCGATTACTCCAAATGCGATAAATCATCACTGCCGCTTCGCTACGCTGTGTATTTGCCGCCGGATTCACGTTTCCATTTTCATCTCCTGCAATAATACCATTTGCACTCAGCATTAAAACCGGCTGCACAGCATATTCACTAACCTGCGCCAAATCCCCAAACGACTGTCCGCCGGACGTAACAGAAAGTTTTCCGAGCTGCTGCAGCGTACGGTATGTTAGTGTAATCATTTCTTCTCGCGTGATGGACTGCTCGGGATAGAACATATTATCACCTGCACCCGCTGCAATGCCCATCATCTTTGCCATACTAACAGTCTGATAGTAATAGCTGTCAGTCGGAACATCACTAAAGTTGTCGGAGGCATCATGTTGAATGCCTAACGCACGGAACAGCATTACCAAAAAGTCTGCACGCGTCACCTCAGCGCCCGGCGAGAACATTCCGCCGCCTGTTCCATTGATAACACCTGCATTTGCAAGCGCTGTCACTGCCGTTTGCGCCCATTCATATTCCGGTGTCATATCTGTAAATGCTCCTGTAGACGGTGTTACGTTTGGAGTTGATGGGGGGGTAACAGGCGTGACAGGCGTATAATTTCCACTTGTGCCGCTACTGGTTCCGCCGCCGCCACCACTCAGGTTACTTCCACTAGAAAGTGTCGTAACTTGTACGGCTACACTCGCATTTGATACGTTTCCACTTCTGTCCTCCGCGGTAACATAAAATTCATATTTTGTTCCTGGAGTTAAATCTTTCACTGTGACTCTGCGTTCTACGTTTTTTCCTGCACTTACCGTGACCGCTCCTTGTTTGATTGCACCTGGTTTACGGTAATAAACCGTATAGGATTTAATATTAGGGATATTTCCTGCACCGTTAATATCCACATCGTTGTCCGTCGGACGCGGCCAGCGCACTTCTGCAGTGGTGCTACCGGTTGTCCGCACAACGATTTTATCTGCGCCCCAGACAGGTGCCTGTGTATCGGTCACTGCTGTTACCGGCACAATTTTTTCCGCTTTGGAGCCTTCTGCATCCGTAATGACAAACTTTACATTCACCGTTCCGTCTGCTGCCGGTGTATAAATCCAAACTTTTTTCTCATCTTCATCTGTTCCAAGTGTCCCCAGCGTATTCCCTGTCGCGGTATCATATGCTGCAAACGCCGGTACCCGTGCCGAATCAGTGTCAGCAATCAACGCTTCATATTGCAGAGATAGTTCCTGTCCCGTTGCAATTTCGTTAATGGTATCCGGAAACGTATCATAAAATACCGGTGGACGGTTAAATAGCACTCGATAGGTTTTTGCCGCAACTGGATTTTCTGACTTGTCAGTCACGGTAATAATCAGTGTTGCATTATCCCGAACCGGAATTTCAAACGGCGTATCCATTTCTATCATGCTGGAAGATGTTGTACTTTTTTGCAAACGTATGGATACCTCTGTATCTTCGCTCGCTTTTTCCAGTATCACTTTCCCATAGCTTGTTGCACCGCTTATTTCAAACACATAGGAATATTGGTTAGGCAAAAATGCCGTTGTGAAAGGTTTTGTTTCATAGGTGCCGTCTTGCGCCTGCGCTGTTTCAATGGAAAGCGACCGCAGCATTGTAGCATCCATCACAATGGTGTTGATTACCACCGTTTTCGCTGTGGTACCTTTTCCATCATTCGCTGTGAACGTTACCTCTTTTACTTGACTTCCTTCCGCTGGCGTGAAAACCCAGTTACCTTCTTGTACCACCGCGCCCTCTACTGTGCTTGCCTCTACCTCCAGTTCATCACCGTCTGCATCAGTAAACAAAGACGCCAGCGGAATTGTAACGGTTTCTCCCTGTTCTACATGAATGGTGTCTTCACCGACATATTTGGGTAAACGGTTGAAAGTAAATGTATAACTCTTTTCAAATACGCCTTCTTTATAGGTTATCACAAACGATTTTTGGTTTGTTGGTATCGAATTGACATTATTGTTTTCACCAATATAGCATTTTTCCGCTTCTCCTGCTGCGTAACTTGGTACAACATAGGAAATATCATCCGGAATATTCAGCACATATTGGTCTGTGTTAGATTCAAACCGAGGTGAAAGAACAACAGAATCTACGCCCGGATAGCTGAACGACAAGCTGGAAATCAACGCATCATTTTGCACGTTAATGGTCATACGGAAAAGTGCTCCGGAAACAGAACTATCTGCTACTACCCCTGCATCCTCTGCATAAAACGTGATACTTTCTGTACCAATTTTGTCAGGCGTATAGATAAACTGGTTTCCCTCTATTGCTGTCCGCTCTCTATCTCCTGTTCTCTGATAGGCAAATGCCATTGTATCTCCGTCTTTGTCCTCAAATATCTCGTTTAAATCCAACGTAAAGACTTTACCCACGACTATCGTTCTTTGACTTTCAGCCGCTTGTTTTACCTGCGGAACATAGTTAAATTTTATTTTATGTACTTCCGTTTGCTCCGCTTTCTCTGCTGATAACGTCACTTCTTTGTTGTCCGCAACAGCAAAAAATTTGTCTTTTTCCACACCCTCCGGAGCAATCGTGATTTCAGTCTCTTCAACTTGGTTCCATGAAAGCTGCGCATAGGCTACCTCATTGCTTTTGATATTCGCCAGATAACCATTATCCGCGTCCTCCACCGTCTGCTGAACCAGCGAAATCTGGTTTGTCACGCCACTGGTGCCATTTACCGAACCTTTCACTGCAACATCCGTCACCAATGGTTCCGCTGCAATAGCAAAGCTAGAAGGTACTGCTAGCGCGCACAGCGTGACAAGTGCTAAAATCTTATTCCATTTCATCGTATCCACCTCTCTCAAAACTTACGCTTTTTATTTACGTAGCCTTTCTAAATAGTTCCGTATAGATGTTTCATACTTGTTCTCCCCCGGTTGATAATAAACAGCTCCCCGCAAATTATCCGGAAGATACTGTTGTTTGATATAGTGCCCCGGGAAATTATGTGGATATTGATACGTCATGCCGCGACCCATTTTTGCCGCGCCTTTATAATGCGCATCCTTCAAATGCTGCGGAACATCCCCTGTATCCCGCTGGTTTAAATCCTGCATGGCGGCGTCCACCGCGCAAATAACACTATTGGATTTCGGTGCGGTCGCAAGCACAAGTACCGCTTCCGCCAAGGGCAGCCTTCCCTCCGGTAGTCCCAATTGCAACGCTGCATCGGTACATGCTTTGACAATTGGCATTGCATTGGGATATGCTAGTCCGACATCCTCCGCCGCAATCACGAGCAGCCTCCGGCAAACCGATTTGATATCGCCTGCGCTGAGCAGCCGCGCCAGATAATGCAGTGCCGCGTTTTCATCCGTGCCGCGGATGGATTTTTGAAACGCACTAAGTAAATCATAATGGCTGTCACCGTCTTTATCATAGCGTGTTGCCGGTATTGCTGTTACATCTGCTGCCGTTTGGACAGTGATATGTATTTCTTCTCCACCGGCAGATGCAATTGCACACGCTTCCAGCAAATTCATGGCTTTGCGTACATCGCCGTAAGCGCTATTTGCCAAATGCTCCAGCGCATCAGGTTCCATTTCCACACTTTTAATCCCATATTCTTCTCTCAAACAATTCGCCGCACGCAGCAAAGCTTCCTTAATGTCATCCGCTGTAATGGGATAAAATTCAAAGATAATACTGCGGCTTAAAATCGCATTATAAATATAAAAATATGGATTTTCTGTTGTGGAGGCAATGAGTGTAATGCTTCCATTTTCAATATGCTCCAGCAGAGACTGCTGTTGTTTTTTATTAAAATTTTGTATCTCATCTAGATATAGCACTACGCCGCCCTGACCACTGAATCCGTCTAAATCTTTCGCAATCGCTTTAATATCGCTGACAGATGCTGTCGTTGCGTTAAGGCTATAGAGTTCTTTCCCCATCCCCTGTGCGATAATACGCGCAACCGTTGTTTTTCCAACACCAGAAGGTCCGTAAAAAATCAGGTTGGGAACATTTCCGCTTTCAATAATCCGCCGCAATACCTTATCATTACCTAAAATATGCTTTTGTCCTACCACTTCGTCCAGTGTCCGCGGACGGATTCTATCTGCAAGCGGTGCCATTATTCATATAACGGACGTTTTTTGCACAAAACGTCAACACGTCTGCGAACTTC
Organism: uncultured Clostridia bacterium; assembly: GCA_949739095.1. Classification (GTDB taxonomy): domain Bacteria; phylum Bacillota; class Clostridia; order RUG12999; family RUG12999; genus JAAWTG01. Next base: position 5,229 of record CATIYX010000095.1, read on the forward strand.
TTCTTTGTTCTTTTCAAAATCACCAATGGTGAGCGCAATCAACGCCGCGATTTCACGCATGTCCTCTTCGTCCATGTTTCTGGAGGTAACAGACGGCGTTCCAATCCGCACGCCGCTTGTCACAAACGGACTGAGCGTTTCAAACGGAATGGTGTTTTTGTTCGCTGTGATATTCACTTC
>CATIYX010000096.1 GCA_949739095.1 uncultured Clostridia bacterium
AAGCAACACTTCCGAAACAGAAGCAGGTGACGGCGATGCCTCCTAAAAAGATTCCCCTGCGTAAGTGTGTTGGCTGCACAGAGATGAAACCTAAAAAGGAACTGATTCGGATTGTCAAAACCGGAGATGGGACCATCACGGCGGACTTAACAGGAAAACAAAACGGGCGCGGGGCGTACCTGTGTCACAATGTAGAATGTCTGGCGCGCGCCCGCAAAGCGCGGCAGCTGGAACGCTCATTTTCTTGCGCAGTCCCGCCTGAAATATATGACGGGTTGGAACAACAACTCAAAGGTGACGAACAATGAAAGAACTGCAATCCATTCAAAATCTGTTGGGATTAGCGCGCAGAAGCGGAAAACTGGCACGGGGCAGCGGTGAAATCCGTGAATTGCTTCGGCGAGGTCAGTGTAAGCTGGTGATTCTTGCCTCGGACAGCGGCAGCGCAATCCGGCGCGACCTCACGTTTCTATGCTCTCAACAACAGGTTCCCTGTATTACCCTGCTCACCAAGCAGGAACTGGGAACGGCAACCGGAAGTGATGCAAAAGCAGCAGTCGCTTTGCGCGATGTTCATTTTGCAGACGGTATCCTGAAGCATTGGACTGCATTGGCGAATAGAAAGGACGGGATAGATTATGCCGAAAAACGCAACAAAAATCAAAATAAATGAATTGTCAAAGAGTTTAGGATTGGTGGGAAAAGAAGTTCTCACCGTTTTAAATGAACATGGTATTGAAAAGAAAAGCACCGTGAGTTCCCTTACAGAAGAGGAAGCCAATTTCATGTTGGATTATTTCACCATGCAATATGATGACGGCGTTTCGCTGGACGAACTCTTTGAACCAAAACAAAAAAAAGAATCGGAACCGGCAGAAGAACCGACAGAAACAGTAGATGAAATTGTTTCTGAACCAGAATCGGAAGAACCAGCGGGAAAACAGGCGCGTTATGTTGACACGCGTAGCAACAATGTCGACCTCGAAAAGCTGGAAAAACTGGAAAAAATCACAGAAGAATTGTCAACCGATACCCTGGAAGAAAAAGTCGAGTCCAAAAAATCAAAGAAAAAACCGACGAAACCGCAGAAAGGGCAGAAAAAGCCGCAGGATAGCGGCAAGGAAAAGCTTCAGAAACCAGCAGCAAAACAGGCACCGAAGGAAGAAATCATTGTTTCTGTACCGGAAGCCGTTACTGTCGGCGAACTGGCAGAGCGCATGAACAAACCGGCAGCGGAACTGATTAAGCGCTTGATGTTACTGGGTACCATGGCAACTATCAACGATATTTTAGATTTTGAAACCGCTTCCCTTGTAGCAGACGACTTAGGCGTGAAACTGGAACAGGAAGTCATTGTGACACAGGAAGATATTTTGTTCAACGATGTGGAAGATGCAGAAGAAGATTTGAAACCGCGTCCGCCTGTCGTTGTGGTAATGGGACACGTTGACCACGGAAAAACCTCCCTGCTGGACAGCATACGCAACACCTCTGTTACCTCCGGCGAAGCGGGCGGTATTACACAGCATATCGGTGCATATAGCGTCCACATAAATGGACGTACTATCACATTTTTGGATACACCGGGACACGAAGCGTTCACCGCAATGAGTATGCGTGGTGCACAGGTGACGGATATTGCTATTCTTGTCGTTGCCGCTGATGATGGTATCATGCCGCAGACAGTGGAAGCTATCAATCATGCAAAGGCAGCGGGTGTTACTACGATTGTCGCCATCAATAAAATGGACAAAGCAGAAGCTAATCCTGACCGAGTGAAACAGGAATTGGTGGAATATGAACTGGTACCGGAAGACTGGGGCGGCGACACCATTTGCGTGCCGATTTCTGCTCTGCGCGGCGAAGGAATTGACGAACTGCTGGAAATGGTTCTGCTGGTTGCCGATATGAAAGAGCTGAAAGCTAATCCTGACCGCAATGCAAAAGGAACCGTTGTGGAATCCTATCTTGACAAAGGGCGCGGTCCTGTTGCAACCGTTCTGGTACAAAACGGAACGCTGCATATTGGTGATTTCATTGTTGCCGGCACCGCTTTTGGACGTGTACGCGCCATGCTGGACTATAAAGGTAAAAAAATCAAAGCTGCTGGTCCTTCTGCTCCGGTGGAAATTCTGGGACTATCCGAAACGCCGGACGGCGGCGATGTGTTCTATGTAGTAGAAAACGAACGGATGGCAAAAGCCGTTGTTGCCGCACGGAAACAAAAAATCAAAGACGAACAATCCATCAGCCGCCAAAGCGTATCGCTGGACGACTTATTCAATCAAATCAATGAGGGCAACATCCAAGATTTGAATATTATCATCAAAGCCGATGTGCAAGGTTCTGTGGAAGCTGTCAAACAGTCGCTGGTGAAACTCTCCAACGATGAAGTACGCGTGAATGTGATTCATGGTGCAGTTGGTGCAGTCAATGAATCCGATGTGATGCTGGCAAGTGCCTCCAACGCTATCATTGTCGGTTTTAATGTTCGTCCTACACCCGGCGCGATGGATTCTGCACATGACAAAAATGTGGATGTACGTCTATACCGAGTTATTTATCAGGCAATTGAAGAAATTGAAGCCGCAATGAAAGGAATGTTGGCACCGGAATACCGCGAGGTTGTAACGGGTAATGCAGAAGTCCGTCAAACATTTAAGGTTTCTGGTATTGGTACCATTGCCGGTTGCTATATGAAAAATGGTAAAATTGGACGGAACTCCGGTGTTCGTATTGTGCGTGACGGTATCGTCATTCATGAAGGCGAACTCAGTTCCCTCAAACGTTTCAAAGACGATGTAAAAGAAGTGGCGGAAGGCTTTGAATGTGGTATGAGTTTTGAAAAATTCAACGACATCAAAGAAGGCGATATCATCGAAGCCTTCATTATGGAAGAAATCGAACGCTAACCCAATCCGCCTATTCTGAATGGAAAGGCAGGAAAAAACAGTGCATTATGATAGAACAGACCGAATTAGTGAAGAAATCAAAAAAGAACTGGCGCAGCTTATCCGCGAACTGAAAGACCCCCGCATTCCGGAATTTATTTCCATTATATCGCTTCGGGTCACCAAGGATTTAAAATTTGCCAAAGTCTATGTCAGCACTTTTGGCTCAAATGCGGATACGCAAAACGCAGTCAAAGGACTGAACAGCGCCGCTGGATACATTCGCCGTGAAATCGGGCGGCGGGTGGAAATCCGTACTGTGCCGGAATTCACCTTTGTTGCAGATGATTCCATTGCATACGGTGCACATATTAGCGAAATATTAACCGATTTGGAAAGAAATGAGAAAGAATGAGTATTGCAAACATTGCTTCTTTTTTAAAAGAAGCGCAGGATATCACCATCTTGACCCACATCAGTCCGGATGGTGATGCGCTTGGCAGCAGTTTTGCCCTGTGCGCCGCGTTGGAGGATATGGGCAAGTGCGCTAAGGTCGTGCTTCCCGAACCTCTCCCCGCCTATTTTTCTTTTATGGATTGGCAGCCGACGCTCTATACAGCGGACGTGGCAACGCAGACAGTCGTTGCACTGGACTGTGGTGACAGCAAACGGCTGGGCACATTAGAAACCCTGATAGACCAAGCTGAAACGGTTGTTATGCTGGACCACCACAAAGCAGGCACCCCCTTTGGTGACCTACGTTTTGTGAGTCCCGCAAGCAGTGCCACTGGTGAAATTATCTTTGACCTATTGGCAGCGTTAGATGTGCCACTCACACCGGAAATTGCTTCTGCACTTTATGTGGCAATCTCTACGGATACGGGCGGATTCCGCTATTCCAATACCACGCCACGCACGCATCAAATCATCGCAAAACTGCTGGAATTACCGTTTGATGCAGCACGTATCAACCGTTTTCTCTATGACTGTGTCCCCTACTCCAAATTAAAACTAACTGCGCTTGCATTGGACGCACTCACCTTTTTTGAAAATGGTCGAATCGGCGTGATTGCCGTATCACTGGATATGCTCCGTCAAAGCGGTGCAGTACCGGAAGATATGGATGGACTGACAGACTATACCCGCATTGCACAGGGCGTAGAAATTGGGATTCTTCTGAAAGAAAAAGGTCCCGATGAAGTCAAAATCAGCTTACGCTCTAATGAATACGCCGATGTTTCTGCCATTGCAACTTCATTTTTAGGCGGCGGACATGTACGCGCCAGTGGATGTGTGATTCACGCCCCCCTTGCGCAGGCAAAAGAACAAATGGGGGCGGCTGCCGCAAAGATTCTTAAAGGATGAAAACACTATGG
>CATIYX010000097.1 GCA_949739095.1 uncultured Clostridia bacterium
CTGTAAGTTCGGCGCAATCACGACCGTTTAATTAGGAGGATGATGAAGAATGATAAATTTAACGATTGACGATATTCCGGTTAGCGTGCCGGAAGGCACAACCGTTCTGGAAGCTGCCAAACAAGCGGGCATTAAAATCCCGACGCTGTGTTATTTGAAGGATATCAATGAAATCGGCGCATGTCGCGTGTGTATTGTGGAAATTCAAGGCGCTCGCGCCCTGCAGGCTTCCTGTGTTTACCCCGCAACCGAAGGACTGGTAGTATATACCAACTCTCCAAAAGTACGCGAGGCACGCCGCGCAACCGTGGAACTGATTCTGTCCAGCCACGAACGCAAATGTCTGACCTGTCCGCGCAACCGTAACTGTGAACTCCAAACGCTTGCAGAGGAACTGGGCATTGACGATATCCGCTTTGAAGGTGAAAATGTACACCATGAAATTGACGATCTCTCCCCTTCTATCGTGAGAGATAACAATAAATGTATTCTATGTCGCCGTTGCGTGAGCGTATGTAAAAATGTGCAGACAGTGTCTGTCATTGATTCAGCTTACCGCGGCATTAACACCCGCATTGGTTCTGCATTCGATATGAGTTTGGCAGATGTGCCTTGTGTGAACTGCGGACAGTGTATTTCTGCTTGTCCTGTTGGCGCATTATATGAGAAAAACGAAATTAATGACGTATGGAAAGCATTGGCGGACGAAACCAAACATGTTGTTGTGCAGACTGCGCCCGCTGTTCGTGCCGGACTGGGCGAGGAATTCGGTCTGGAAATGGGTACGCCGGTAACAGGTAAAATGGTCAGCGCTTTGCGTAAACTTGGTTTTGACAAAGTATTTGACACTGACTTTGCGGCAGACCTCACTATCATGGAAGAAGGTACGGAGCTGCTGCACCGTATTCAAAACGGCGGAAAGCTGCCCATGATTACGTCTTGTTCCCCCGGCTGGATTAAATTCTGTGAGCATTTCTTCCCGGAATTTATTCCAAATCTGTCCAGTTGTAAATCGCCGCACCAAATGTTCGGCGCGGTACTGAAATCCTATTACGCAGAGCAGATGGGTATTGACCCCAAAGATATTTATGTGGTCTCTGTTATGCCTTGCAGCAGTAAAAAATTTGAATCCAAACGGGAAGAAATGGCAGTAAACGGTTTAGAAGATGTTGACAGCGTTATCACTACCCGCGAGCTGGCAAAAATGATTAAACAAGCAGGTATCCAGTTCACCAAATTGGAAGACGGTGAATTTGACGTACCGTTTGGTATTGGCAGCGGCGCTGGTGTTATCTTCGGTGCAACAGGTGGTGTGATGGAAGCGGCTCTGCGAACCGTAAAAGAGTTGGTGGAGCATAAAGATTTGGATAAAATTGAGTTTGACGCTGTACGCGGAACAGATGGCATTAAAACGGCTTCTGTAGATATTGGCGGAACGGCTGTGAATGTCGCTGTTGCACATGGTCTTGGCAATGCCAGAAAGCTCTTGAATGACATTAAAGAAGGCAAGGCGAATTATCATTTCATTGAGATCATGGCATGTCCTGGCGGTTGTGTCAC
>CATIYX010000098.1 GCA_949739095.1 uncultured Clostridia bacterium
ATTGGATGGAAGCTGTAACATTTAAGTTGCAAATGTTTGAAGGACCGCTCGATTTGTTGTTGCATTTGATTCAGAAAAATAAAGTCAGTATATACGATATTCCTATTACAACTATCACGGAACAATATATGGAATATATTGACATGATGAATGAATTGGATTTAGAAGTGACAGGGGAATTTTTGGTTGTGGCAGCGCAACTGTTATATATCAAGTCAAAAATGTTGTTGCCGCAGGAGGAAAAAGAAGAGGAAGAAGACCCACGGGCAGAGCTGATTGACCGTTTGGTGGAATATGCGAAATATAAAGGTGCTGTGGAATATTTGGACGACAATCAGGGACATGCGAATTATTTGTTTTTTAAAGAGGCGCAACCGCTTCCCGAAGCGCAACCGCAGCTCAATGAGCCGGTGCCGCTTTCTAAACTGCTGGATGCATTTGCTGGCATATTAGAACGTAACCGTCAAAAAAATGCGCCGTTGAAAATGGCGGCAATGGAAACGATTGTCAAACGGGAAACGGTATCTGTCCGAAGCCGTATCCATTATTTATACACAATTTTTAAAGGAAAAGACCATTTACAGTTTGAAGAGATTTTTGAAACGATTGTGACAAAAGCTGAAGCCGTATCCACCTTTTTGGCAGTGCTGGAACTTGCACGGCGCGGCAGAATGAAGGTTTATGACCGAGATGGCGGTTTATTATGTGAAATAAGTGGTGATGAGAATGACATTACAGGAATTGCAGGGGACGATTGAGGCATTGCTCTTTGCTTCCGGTTCACCTGTATCCCTGGCGGAATTAACGCGTATTACACAGACGGATGAGGAAACAATAAATATTGTGATAGAACGCATGAAAGAGGAAATGGAAGCGCGAAAAAGCGGCTTGCAAATCATTCAGGTGGGACAGGCTTTGCAGCTATGCACGAGGGAGGAACAGTTTGAAGCTGTCTCAAAGCTGGTGGAACCGCGGCGGCAGCAATCACTATCTAATGCGGCGCTGGAAACGCTTTCTATCATTGCATATAACCAGCCTGTGACGCGTGGAAACATTGAATTTATTCGCGGCGTCAACAGTGACGGTGCATTGGGACGACTTTTGGAAAAAGGGCTGGTAATTGATTGCGGAAGACTGGATACGCCGGGTAAGCCATTGTTGTATAAAACAACAGACGAGTTTTTGCGTTGTTTTGGACTCAAAACACTGGAGGACCTTCCAGATATTCAAAATGTTCCATTGCAAACTAGTTTCTATGACAATGATGATGAATAGAGTGATGTAAGAAAGACAGGTGGTGCGCGTGGTTTGGCTGACTCTGGCGGTTGGAATCCTTGCTGCACTGGCAGGATTATTAATGCTGAAAGAGGGGATACACCTCCAAATTTATGGGGTGAATACAGACCAGACTGTGGATTATCAGCTTCGGATTGCGGGTGGTTTGATTCGGATTCCCAAGGACAAGCTGATGCAAAGGGAAGTCAAAAAAGAGGAAAAAAAAGCAGTTTCAGAAATAGAAAAGCAGGAATATACAGCGGCAAAAATCAAAGAATTATTGGGGGACGCGATTGTTATATGTAAAGCTGCCACACCGGTTGTACGGCGGGAATTGGTAATTGAAGACCTCCAGTTTGGCATATCGGCGGGATTTTCCGACCCTGTTATAAATGGCATGGTGTTCGGAGCGCTTGCATCAGCAGTTGGTCTGCTGCAAGCGGCAATGCAACAAACATTTGTCATTAAAAAAAGCGCATTTCGTGCTGTACCGGATTTCGTGTCAGAAGAAGGAATAAAAATTATTTTTGATACAACACTATATGTACGACCATTATTTTTGCTGATAAAATGTATCAAAGTATGGTGTAAGAATCAGGAGATTCGGGCGTTAATCAAGAAATATTCGAAAAAAGACGAAAGTGAGTGATAGTATGGATAACAACATCAAAGAGTTGATTTCGGCGGCAATGGGCAACATAAAGTCAATTGTAGAAGTCAATACGATTATTGGCGAACCGGTCACAGCAGCGGATGGCACCATGATTATTCCGGTGACGAAAGTATCCTGCGGGTTTGGTGCAGGCGGCTGTGAACTACCGGGAAAAAATAATCAAGCACAAACTGCCTATCCGTTTGGCGGCGGCAGCGGCGGCGGTTTGAAAGTGGAACCAGTAGCGTTTTTAGTAATTTACAACAATAACGTAAAAGTGATTCCGGTGGGAACCTCTCAAAGCGCTGTCGAAAAATTGTTGGATATGGTACCAGAATTGATTGACAAAGTAAATAAAGTCATTGGTAGCTATTTGAAAAAAGAAGAGGAAGAAACAACTGTGCCGCAGGAGCCAGCGGAAGAAAGCGGCACGGAATATATTACAACCTAATCTTTCCACGCATAATCCTGACTGCACTCCACATATTATTGTAGTATACAATATGTGGAATGTGGAGGTCGGAAAAGTTGCGAAAATGGATAGGCAGTTTGATTTGTACAGTATTGATGTTGGCGTCGTGGAGCGTTTCGGTTCAAGCAATTGATGTGAATGCAGGCGCAGCTGTTTTGATGGACAGCGTAACGGGTAAGGTACTCTATGAAAAAAACGGCTATACCCAAATGGGAATGGCAAGTACAACAAAAATTATGACAGCAATTTTAGCGATTGAAAACGGAAATCTGGACGATATTGTAACTGTATCTTCCAATGCGGCAGGGCTGGAAGGAACCAGTATGTATTTAGCGTTGGGAGAAAAGGTCAAGATGGAAGATTTGATTTACGGTTTGATGTTGCCGTCTGGAAATGATGCATCAGTTGCTATTGCGGAACATATTTCCGGTTCCGTGGAAGCGTTTGCAGAGCTGATGAACCAAAAAGCAAAAGAAATTGGTGCAAACCAGACACATTTTACCAATCCGCATGGATTATATGATCCCAATCACTATACAACAGCATATGATTTGGCGCTAATTTCTCGCTATGCTATGCAAAATCCGGTGTTTGAAGAGGTTGCCGCTACGGGAACAAAAGCGGTTCCGTGGGAGGGGCACAAGGAGAAAAAATGGTTGGCAAATGCGAATAAGCTGTTGAAAATGTATGATGGAGCAGACGGTATTAAACCGGGCTATACGCCGGAAACCGGGCGGACGTTGGTGGGCAGTGCCACGCGTGATGGTTGGCGTGTGATTACTGTGACGCTGAATTGCAGAGGTGACTGGGAAGAACATAAAAAAATGTTTGATTACGCATTTAATCTATATCAGGTGAACCGTTTTGCCTATCAAGGAATGCCGATGTCAACGGTACGTGTTGCAGAAGGTAGTGAAATAGAGGTGCCAATCGGGATACAGGGGGAATATGCCGAGGTGGAACCAAAAAATACAGAAATTCACACGTCCTATCAAGTGACAGTAAACCAGCCTGTCAGTGCACCGGTAGAAAAAGGACAGCAGCTTGGTACTGTATTGGTGCAGCCGGACGGAATGGAAGCGAAAGAATTTCCGGTTGTTGCACTGGAATCGGTACAATATGTGAAAGAACCTACATTTTGGAACCGTTTTTCCGATTGGGTGAAGGAAACATTTGGATTTTAGGAGGTCACTATGCAGGAAGAAAGCAGACAGGAAGCAGTCCGGCTGCAAAAATACATTGCCAGCGCGGGGCTTGCCTCGCGGCGTAAAGCGGAAGAACTCATTGCACAGGGGAAGGTGAAGGTCAATGGGAAAACTGTTCGGGAACAGGGCGTAAAGGTTGATTCGCAGTCCGATGTAGTGGAGGTGAATGGGCAAATCATTGCGCCGGAAAAGAAAAAATATTATCTTTTACTGAATAAACCAGCCGGATATATTACCACGACCAGCGATGAATTAGGACGGCAAACTGTAATGGAACTTGTAGATGATATTTCTGCCAGAGTATATCCTGTCGGACGGCTGGACGCAGAAACAGAAGGACTGTTGTTTATGACGAATGACGGTGCATTTGCCAACACGCTGACACATCCGAGTCATGGCATTGAAAAAGAATATTTGGTCTATGCGCGTGGTGTGATGATGCCAGCAGCATTGAATAAGTTAAAACGCGGCGTGGCGCTGGAGGAATTCACTACCAAGCCGGCAGAAGTGGAGCTTATCAACATCGACCGGAATATATCAACCGTGAAGATTAAAATACGGGAGGGAAAAAACCGGCAGGTGCGGCGAATGTTTGAGGCAGTAGGTCATGAGGTGCTGTATTTACAGCGTACACAGGTCGGTCCCATTATGTTGGGCAATGTGCCATTGGGGAAGTGGCGGCATTTAAAGAAAGCGGAAGTACAAAGGCTAATGAAACTATAGGAGAGAAATACGATGTTTAAAATATCAGTAGATACGCCGGAAACAGTTCGCGCGGCTGTTCAATATTTGGGCGGTGGAGAAACCGGACTTGTCATGAGCTGTATAGAAGACGAAAAACGGACTGGTGCGGTAGCATTTAACATAGATGGGAACTTTGGCTACATAGAAACCGTCAAAGCAGAAGAGGAAGAAATGCTTCCGGTATTGGTATCGGCAGCGATGAATTTTCTGGATTTGCATGGTATCCATGAAGCGGTGACAGACGATTTGAGTCACAAAGACGTCTATTTGCGTCTGGGATTTGTGGCGCAGGAAGCGGGCGGTAAATATCCGTTTCATTTATCGTTGGAGGGCTATTTTGAAGCCGGCTGCGGAAGCAAATGTCAAAGATAAGCGTGTCAGAGTAGTCTGCTGCTGCGCGCAGGAAGAGAAAAGCAGACAGAAAGGTTTGTGATTGCAAATGATGGATAATCAAAACACCTTATGGTACAGAGAAAATGACAAAAATAAACAGACGGCGCACGAAGTGCTGGAACAGGTCTATGTGGCTTTAAAAGAAAAAGGATATAATCCGGTGAATCAAATTGTCGGCTATCTGATTTCAGGTGACCCAACTTATATCACCAGCCATATGGGCGCAAGAAAACTAATTGCCAAATATGAACGGGACGAATTGATGGAAGAATTGGTCCAGGAATATTTAAAGCAGTTTTAAGTAAATAAAAATAGGGGTCTGCGCAAGTACCGTGCGGACCCGCTTGCATATCTGGGGAAAGTTGCGGATTTTTGCCATGACAGTTTCTTTTGCGTAAGTGGGAAAGGAATGGATATACTATGTCTATTGAAGCTTTTAAAGCACAGATACTGCAAAAGAAAGTGGCGGTAGCTGGCATTGGTGTCAGCAATATGCCACTTATTCAATTTTTGGTACAATGCGGCGCACAGGTGACCGCTTGCGATAAAAAAGAAGAAGCACAGATTGCGGGAATACCGCTTTTAAAGAATTTGGGTGTTACGGTGCGGTGCGGCAGCGACTATTTAGAGCATTTAGACTGCGACTGCTTTTTCAGAACGCCAGGTATGTATCCCGAAATGCCGGAAATAAAGCGATTGCGAGAAGCTGGCGTTCATATTTCCTCGGAAATGGAACTGTTTTTTGCACTTTGTCCGGCGCAAATCATTGCGGTAACAGGAAGTGATGGAAAAACGACAACAGCTACGCTGATTGCCAAAATGTTGCAGCAGGCGGGCTACAGGTGCTGGTTGGGTGGTAACATCGGCACTCCACTCATTGGGAGAATAGAACAAATTCAGCCGAAGGATAAAGTGGTATTAGAGCTATCCAGTTTTCAGCTTTTCACTATGCAGCAGTCGCCGGATATTGCTGTTATAACTAATGTTACACCGAATCATTTGGATTGGCACAGTTCTATGGCGGAATATGTGTTTGCAAAAAAACAGATTTTTCTACACCAAAAGCCAGTGGATTACATTGTCCTGAACTATGATAACGAACAGACGCGCTCTTTTGCCACAGAAGCAACCGGAATTGTTCGATTCTTCAGCAGAAAACAGCATCAGAAGGAAGGGGTTTATCTGGAGAATGACGCCATTTGGCAGCACAGTGTAGGACGGCGGGAAAAAATACTGGATACCAATAATATCCGTATTCCAGGTGTGCATAACATTGAAAACTATATGGCGGCAATAGCGGCAGTGCGCGATATGGTATCAGTAGATGATATTGCTGTAGTTGCCGAAAGTTTTGCGGGTGTGACACACCGTATTGAATTTATCAGAGAAAAAAACGGTATCCGTTTTTATAATGATTCTATTGCTTCTTCGCCAACAAGAACAGCGGCAGCTCTGCGGGCGTTTGAGCAAAAGGTAATATTGATTGCGGGCGGATATGATAAGAAAATTCCGTTTGACGAACTGGGAAAACTGATACAAAAGCATGTGAAGTGCTTAGTATTGGTTGGTGCCACCAGTGGGAAAATCAAAGCCGCAGTGGAAGCGGCGGGAGATGAAGTCCCTATTTTTCTCTGCACAGATTTGCGTTGTGCTGTGCAGACGGCATATGAGAAGGCATTGGCAGGAGATGTAGTGCTATTATCACCGGCTTGTGCATCATTTGACCAGTTTCCGAATTTTGAATACCGTGGCAATACATTTAAAGATTATGTGAATAAACTATAGGAGGAACAGCATGGAAGGACTACTTGGAAAATTATGTGCGCTTCAGGGAGTTTCAGGATATGAAAAAATGGGCAGCCACGCGCTGGGAGATTTGTTCCGCGCCAGACTGCAAGATGTGTGGGAGGACCGATTGGGAAACGTCTTTGGATATATTCGGTGCGGCAAACCAAACGCGCCATGCATTTTGCTGGAAGCACATTACGATATGATTGGCTTAATTGTGAACCAGATAGACGACAGCGGTTTTGTCACATTTGTTAGTTCCGGCGGCGTGGATCCGCGTATTCTGCCAGGGAGTGAAGTGACGATTTGTGGAAGGGAACAAGTCTATGGTGTTATTGGCATGAAACCGCCGCATATCCTGTCAGCAGAGGAACAAAAAAAGGCGATGAAGATAACAGATTTAGCCATTGACACAGGTTTTTCAAAGGAACAACTGGCGGAAAAAATACAGGTTGGCGACCCG
>CATIYX010000099.1 GCA_949739095.1 uncultured Clostridia bacterium
CGCAATGGTCGGCATTGCCAATGGGAAAATAATCTTCACCATAATACGGAACGGGCTTGCACCGTCTATCTTCGCCGCTTCCTCCAAGCTGACCGGCACACCGGCAAATCCGGTCCTCAGGATAATCAGGTTAAAGGTGCTGATTGCCGTTGGCAAAATCGGCGCCCAGCGCGTGTCCACCAGTCCCAAATCCTGCACCAACAAATAGGTCGGAATCAGTCCACCGTTAAAATACATCGTAAAAATAATTAACAACATAATAACTTTGTTCCAATAAAGTCCCGGTCGCGAAGTCACATATGCCAAAGAAATTGTAAACGCCATATTCACTGCAGTTCCAACTACCACATAGAAAATCGTGTTGCCATAGCCTGTTAAAATTTCCGGTTTTTCCAGCACTACTTTATAGGCCTCAAGGGAAAATCCCTGTGTCCAGAACAACGGTCCCGTATGTTTCGCGAACAGTGTCGGATTGGAAAAGGAGGCAAATACAACGTATAACAACGGATATAAAGTCACCAGTGCCAACGCCACCAGCACTGCCGTATTAACGACTGTAAAGGTGCGCTGTAATGGGGTACGTTTTATCATTTTCTTTTCCTCCTTTCTTACCACAAACTGTTTTCACTAAATTTACGGCTGAAAAAGTTCGCCAGGAATACCAATACACAGTTAATGCCGGAATTTACCAAACCAACTGCCGCCGACAAACTATAATTGGACTGCTGCAAACCCTGCCGGTAGATGTAAGAGGAAATGATATCCGCCTTTTCATAGATAACCTCATTATACAGCAGGATAACTTTATCCGCACCCAAACTCATAATGCTTCCGATTCGCAGAATCAGCATAATCACAACGGTAGATGCAATACCGGGTAGGGTGACGGCAAAAAGCTGCCGGATTTTTCCCGCACCATCAATTTCCGCCGCCTCATATAGTTCCATATCCAGCCCTGCCATCGCAGCAAGGTAGATAATGCTATCCCATCCAATTTTCTGCCAAACCTCTGAAATAACATAAATAGGACGGAACATATTCGCATTGGACAGCAAGTTCCCATGGTCGCCGCCCGTAAGGAAATTCAATAGTTGCGTGATAATACCGCGGTTGGAAGTAAAGTCTACAATCATACCACAGATAACCACCATAGATATAAAATGCGGAAGGTATGTAATGGTCTGCACCGTTTTTTTGAACCACATTGCCCGCACCTCGTTCAACATCAACGCCAGAATAATCGGCGCAGGAAAGGTGAATAGCAGCAGCAGGAAGTTCAAAATAATAGTATTGCTGAACACACGCCCGAAAAATGGACTGCCAAAAAACTCCCGAAAATTGTCCAGACCTACCCATGGACTTCCCAAAATTCCGCCGGACGGTGTATAGTCATTAAACGCAATCACCACGCCATACATCGGTCCATACATAAAAATAATATAAAACGCAAGTCCCGGAATTGCCAGCAAATAGGTAGACCAGTTTTTGCGCATGTCGCGTGCTACCATATCACACCATCCGGCAAACCCGCGTTTTTCACTTAACACGGCGCTGTTCGCTTGTGTTTTTAAATCCATTTCGCTCCACTCCTTTTCTTCAATTTTTTTTACCGCGGAAATGAGTCTCTCCATTCGTTTTCTCTATTTCTACCATAACGGATTTTTTTATTGGTTACAATGGGCAATATGCAAAATCTGTCTGCATTTTCAGATAAAAACCGATTTTGCCTATTGTCCTTTTATGCTTCTCATTTTTTGCGGTATGACATAGTTCGAGCCTATATACTTCAGTTGCATA
>CATIYX010000100.1 GCA_949739095.1 uncultured Clostridia bacterium
GGCTGCTGGAACTCTATAACGTCATGCAGAGTTTCGCGCACCCCATGGATTGGTTTCATGAATCGGTGGAAATGTATGCGCGGGCAGAAGAAGGCGTGGACGCGCTGGCGTGGGTGAAAGAGCTGAAAACGCAATACCGCGCGCGGCTGCACGGCATGATGGAACAATTGCAGAGTCTGGCGGAGGAAGCGGTGCAGGCGGCGGGAATCAGCAAGCTGCCGCGGTTCGCGAGCAAACCAAAAGAAGCGGACGCGGACGTTTGTGAACAAATCAAAAAAGAACGGGACGCAGTGAAAAAGGCATATGATGAGAAACAGCGCGGACTGTGCAGCCGTATTGCACAAACCACGCCGGAGCGCATTCGTGAGGGCTGTCGGCAGGTATATCCGCAATTGCAATGTCTGGAGGAAACTTTGCGGTTGTTTGACGAACAGTTTTTGGCGGTGAAAAAAGAGCAGGGGATGTTGTCCTTTTCCGATTTTGAGCATTTGGCGCTGGAGCTGGTGGGACGGGACGACCTGCCTGTGGCGGAGCAATTGCGTGAAAAATATGCGGAAATTTTCATTGACGAATATCAGGACTGCAACGGCGTGCAGGAGGAACTGTTTTCCACCGTGGCGCGGCGGGAAAACGGCGTGACCTGCAATTTATTCATGGTGGGCGACATCAAACAAAGCATTTATAAATTCCGGCAGGCGGACCCTGAAATTTTTCTCGCCAAGGACAGCGGTTTCGGCACGCCGGAGACGGAAAACGGCGGCGCAAAAGTGGTGCTGAATCAGAATTTCCGCAGCCGGAAGGAGATTTTAGACTATACCAACGCCGTATTTGAGCGGCTGATGAGCGAGCAATTGGGCGACATCCGCTATGACGGGTCGCACAGGCTATGCCCCGGCTTTGATTATCCGCCCTGCGAAAGCGGTTCCAGCGGCGGTGTGCCGGAGCTTTTGCTGGCGCAGGCAGAAAAAGAAGCGTTTTCCATGGAGGACGACGATTTACCCGAAAGCGCACAGGAACTGGAAATCCGTATGGCAGTCAACCGTCTGCTGCAACTCATGCAGGAAAATTATCAGGTGTTTGACAGCGACACGGGCGCGTATCGGAAACTGCAATGGCAGGACGTGGCGGTGCTGCTGCGTTCACCTTCTGCCAGCGCGCATTTGTGGGAAAAGGAATTTCGGCGGCGGGAGATTCCGTTCTATTCCGACACGGGCGGCGGCTATTTCGACGCGCAGGAGGTGCGTTTGCTGCTGTCACTGCTGAAGGTAGTGGACAATCCCTTGCAGGATATCCCATTGCTTGCCGTGCTGCGCAGCGGACTGTTTGGGTTTGATGAAAACGAATTATTGCGTATCCGTGCGGCGCGCGGCGGTTATTTCTA
>CATIYX010000101.1 GCA_949739095.1 uncultured Clostridia bacterium
ATGGTTATACAACATAATTTGCAGGCGGCAAATGCAAATAGAATGTTAAAAGGCGTCACTTCAAGACAATCTGGCACCATAAAAAAACTGTCTTCCGGATATAAGATTAATAGCGCTGCGGATGATGCGGCAGGGCCATCAATATCTGAGAAAATGCGCTGCCAAATCCGGGGATTAGAAAAAGCCTCCAGCAACGCACAGGACGGAGTTTCTTTGATTCAAGTAGCAGAAGGCGCGCTTAGCGAGGTTCATTCCATCCTTCAAAGAATGAATGAACTGGCGACTCAGGCTGCAAATGATACAAATACTTCCGTTGACCGTGAACAAATAAAACGTGAAATCGATCAATTAGGATTAGAAATTGACCGCGTAGCCAATACAACGCAGTTTAATTCCATGGAGCTTTTAGACGGTTCTTTTAAAAATAAAAGCCTCCAGGTTGGCGCGCTTTCCGGACAGGGAATCCAGGTTGATATCAAGGCTATGGATACACATGCATTAGGGCTGTCGCTTGTGTTTGACAACCCGGACAAGATTGACCTTATCTTACAGTCAAAGCCTTCTATTGATTACATAGAAATCATTGATGAAAGGGATACCGCTTATTGGGGCTGGATGTCATACGATGTGGCAACCGGCAAGAAGAATCTTTATAATCCGGAGCAATGCCTGTTTGTTAATTCCTACGAGATGGCTGGAAGAACTATGAAGCTTGTCCAAAACGCCGTTGACCTGGTTTCACAAATGCGCTCCTCGCTGGGCGCAACACAGAACCGTTTAGAGCATGTAATTGCAAATCTGGAGAATACTGCTGAACAGACAGTTGCTTCAGAATCGAGGATTCGAGACACCGATATGGCGCAGGAGATGGTTGCATACAATGTCAACAATGTTTTAGCTCAGACAGGACAGGCCATACTTGCACAGGCAAACCAAACGCCGCAAACTGTATTATCTCTTTTATAAATATGTATATTTTTATCACATTTCTTTAGCGGCCGGCAGTTTTGAGTATGTCTGGAACTACTTTCGACGGAATGTACGTCACACTTTGCGGAATGCAGACCCCAATTTGAGAAACGCGGCATTGACTAATGAGCGGTGCAGCAGACCGCAGAATGGAACGTGCAGGCCGAGGGGCTGAGTGTTCAGCCGCGCCCCGGAAACTGCCGGTTCTAAATAAAATACTCTCTTCCATCCCAAAACCTGCCGGAAGCGGGCACTGCGCCACTCACATAAATTTATAAATCAGTGATGCACACAAGCGCAGGAACCGTAACATATACTATTACAGCGAAAACTTATCAGAAATTTGGGATAATTTTTCATCTACCAGATCATAATGACTGTCTACCGCCTGTTCACACAATTTCCAGGAACCTTTTTTTAATGCCAGAAGTAACGCCAGATGAAATTCCTTTAACTTCTGTTTCATATCCAAATCCGCAACTTTTAGCACACTTTCGATCCAGTTTTGGTATATCGTAACAATTGCTTCTGAAATGCAAATCCACATTTGATTTTCCGTTGCCTGAATCAGCATATAATGAAACCTGCGGTCCGTTTCAATTTGTTCTTCCAATGACTGTGCGTTTAAATCCCCTGAAAGAATCTCCAAGATTTCGTCATACCATTTTTCTATGTTTCCTTTTGCAATGACGGCTCGGCACACTGCCTTTTCCATATCCCGCCGGAAGATGAAGACTTCTTCTTTCGTGACCTGTCTTAACAAAAGCATCATCTCCACCACTCCGGAAATGGTTTTCGTCATATTTCCTGTGATATAATTCCCCGATCCCTGCCTGCAGGCTATCAGCCCCATATTTTCCAGTATACGGAGCGCTTCCCTTGTGGAATTACGTCCTATAGACAATGTTTCTGCAAGCTTTCGCTCTGTCGGAAGTTTCGAACCAATCTTAAGTTCTCCATTTTTTACAAGCCCGCAGAGATATTCAATTGCTTTTTGATACTCTCTTCCTTCTTCCATGCCCGTCCCTCCTGACGCATTGTAACGGAGCGCCAATATGCCCTCCCGGCCGTGTTATATCTGCACACATATGAAATCCCCCTAAAAGTTACCCGGCAGCTACAACAATATGAAACAATCTTCGCAGAACAAACCTTTATCAACTGCGAAATCACACCATAAATTTTGCAAACAGACTCGCTCCAATCACCGTCAGGATTCCAGAGACTACAATAGAGAGGCTGCTCATTGCACCTTCCACTTCCCCAAGTTCCATAGCTTTAGCAGTACCAATGGCATGAGATGAAGCGCCTATAGCAATCCCCCTGGCAATTGGATCATGGATTTTAAATATCCGGCATATGGTTTCCGCAAACATATTTCCAATTACTCCGGTCACGATAATCACCGCCACCGTAACAGACACATACCCTCCCAGCTCTTGAGATACTCCCATACCGATCGCAGTGGTGATTGACTTCGGCAATAAGGTTACATACGAGGCATGGTCAAGCTCAAACAAAAACGCCAGCAGCCAAATACTGGCAAGGCTTGTCAATACTCCGCAAAAAATACCAATCAGTACCGCCTTATAATTTTTCTTCAGCAGTTCCATCTGCTCGTACAGCGGAACGGCAAGACAGACAGTCGCCGGCGTCAGCAGAAAACTAATCGGTTTCGCCCCTTCCTGATAGACGCTGCTGTCAATATCTGATACTGCCAGAAACAATATTACAAGGACAACTGCAATCAGCAGCGGGTTGCATACAGCCAGCTTCCATTTCTTTTTCAACAGTACGCCAATTCCGTACGATAAGATACTGAAAAGCACGCCAAAAAATACAGACGTCTCAAAAAATTCACTCATGCCTGTCCCTCCTCATGCCAAATTGAATACCAAATTGAACCACTCTTCCTGATACAATCATAACCAAACAGGTCGTAAGCGCCGTGATAACTGCATAGGCAACGATGTCTTCCTTCATCGCCTGCCAGGAATCCATCAGCCCTGCCGCTGCCGGAACGAACATAACCGGCATAATCTCTATCAGAAAGTCACTGGTTTCTTTCACAGCATCCAGCCGTACAAGACCCGTTTGCAGACATAAAAACAATATCATGATTCCGTATATGCTTGCCGGAACTGGAAATGGTAATAACGTATACAAGAGTTCTCCGATAAATGAAATCAGCAATATGATTCCAAACTGTTTTAAAAATTTCAAAAAATCTCCTCCTTCAAATTGGTGCTACCAATTTATATAACACAAATAATTGGAAACGTCAAGAACAAAGCGGACAAGTCCGCTCCTTACGGCGGCGAATATTTTCACAGTAATTGAAAATTTCTTGCAGAAAGTACGCGCTACTGTTATGATATTATGAAAAGCAAATGATGGTAGTGTCAAATAATCTATGAAAAAACTGAGTAAAGAAAAACGGCTCAAATGAACCTTGAAAACTGTAAATATATTAGGTTGTGGCGGGTTTCCGCCA
>CATIYX010000102.1 GCA_949739095.1 uncultured Clostridia bacterium
ACCGTTTCCTCCTTTAATACCATTGCGGTAAATTAATATAAATGTTGTTTTGGTTTCCCGCCTGCCGTCCCAGTAATTCCATTCTTTTTCCCGCATCAATCCCCAAATAATCAAAGGTTTCTACCGGCGTGCAGCCAATTTTTTTCGCCATATAGCTCGGCGTTACGATACGCTGCACCCCTGTTTGATAAAGTTCAGTATATAAAGGGTCTCCCGGCGCAAGACGCAGCCGCACTTTTTCTGTTTGCATACTGTGGCTGCCGAGGAATTGCAAAATGGCATGTGCGCCCGCTTCATTTTTGTAGGCGCATTCCGGCACATTGATTTCCTGTGGGGTAACGTGATATATTAAATACGATACTGCTTCACATTTCTGATAAAACACATAAGCGCCGCCATGGCATTCTGCCGAAAAACACTGCACTATCTGTTCCATATCTCGCTGCGTCCGCGCAATTGAAACATCCCAGTATCCTGCGTATGTCTCATAAATCGGCAGAATCTGCGTTGCATCCTCCACACACTTTGTGGTGCCGTTAAAACGATAGCCTGCCGCCAGCGAAACCGGAAACACATATTCTTCTTTTGATGTGCAATGTACATATCCAAACCGTTCATAATAGCCGCCAAGCGCCGGTACCAGCAGCAGTATAGAGACACCCCGCTCTGCGGCAACTTGTTCCGCAAACGCCATCATTGCCGATGCAACACCTTTTCCACGACTCTGCGCCAGAACAGAAACGCCCGCGATATAGTAACAGGTTTCTATTTTATCATGCAAACGCAACGCACTGAGAACCAATTGCAACGCACCTGTCACCTGTTCTTTTTCCACTGCCACAACCGTATTCTCTGCACGATACCGGCTGCCAAACACCCACTGCAAATATTGTGGTTCTTCATAGAAGCAATAGTTCCACAGATTCTGTACCTGTTTTGTTTCTTCTGGTTTCGCCAGTCTAACTTCCACCGTCATCCCTCCTGTCTTAGAGAGTCCCATTTTATTTCTTCCGCTCTGGCAAACAACTGCCCGTGCGGCGCGTGGGATTTTTCTTTTGTTTATCCAAAAATCTTTTCTATAGTATTGTATCACATTTTTTTCTCTTTTTCCAGACTTTCTCCTATTCTTTCCCACTTTTTTAAAAAAACAGAACATTTTGCAGAGAATTGCTTGATTTTTTATAGATTTCATTATATAATAGTACTGCAAACTAAGGCATATGGCTTGCCAATCTGCAAAAGAAGGCGGTGGAGATTTTATGAAACTGGTCATTGCAATTATACATTCTGAAGACAGCAACAAATTGAATTCTGCCTTAAATCAAAAAGGGTACAGCGTAACTAAACTGGCAACCACAGGTGGATTTCTTCATGCTGGAAACACAACGCTGATGATTGGAACAGATGATGATAAGGTGTCAGATGTAATGCAAATTCTTCGAGAACAATGCCGTACCCGTAAACAAATCACCACAACTTCTGCACCAATGGGCGGCGTGATGCCCTATCCGATTGAAGTTGAGGTAGGCGGTGCCACTGTGTTTGTTCTTGATATCGAACAATTTGAAAAGCTATAAGGATGGGAAACATGCAACAATCTAATCAAGTCTCATCACTAGAATCCTACTTACACACTATAACAGCAAAAGGACGCGTATCTCATGCCTATTTGCTGGAATCGCCAAGCTCCGATATGGGACTTGCTATTGCTCAAAAATTTGCGCAAATGCTGTTGTGTGAGACAAGCACTGGTTGCGGCAATTGCAAAAATTGCAAGATGGCACATAGTTTTTCTCATCCCGACATACAAACCGTTCAGCCACCAGAGGACAAAAAACAAATTTCCGTGGCGCAGGTGCGTGATGTGGTATCGGAAAGTTATGTCAAACCCTATATGGGAAAACGGAAAGTTATTATATTTGGTGACGGTGCTGCCATGACAGTACAGGCGCAAAACGCGTTGCTAAAGGTTTTGGAAGAACCGCCCGGCGATGTGGTATTTCTGATTCTATGTGGCAATCATATGAATCTACTGGAAACTATTCGTTCCCGCACAACACTGCTGCAATTGCAGCAAATGCAGCCCTCCAGCAGCGCTATTGCTCTGGAAGAAGCGGAACGGGACCGGTTGTTTGATTTGGCACAAAAACTTAGCGGAGGAAACTTGACGGATTGTTATAGCGTGGCAGATTATTTTGGCGTACGTGACCGAAAAAACCGAAAGGAAAAGAAGGCACTTGCTCTTTCATTTCAGTATTTGCTTTCTGTTTTTCGCGAACTGTTGCTGATAAAATTAGGTTGCAACGATTTGGTCCACGGCTCGTCCGTTTTGTTGGAAAATGTCGCGGGCAGTACGTCTATGGAACAGATTATCCGCGTGATGGAACAATTAACTTTAGGTTTGCATAGATTAGAACGCAATGTTCAATATGACTTGCTTATCATGTCAATGCTGTATGGCTGTATAGATGATAAATAAAGGCACTTCGGAGGTTATTATGATAGAAATAGTCGGCGTCCGGTTCAAACCGGTCGGCAAAATTTATTATTTCGCACCGGGACAGTTTCAATTGAATGTTGATGACGGTGTGATTGTTGAGACTGCACGCGGAATTGAATTTGGGAAAGTCGTGATTGCAAACCGTGAGATTGATGAAAAAACATTTCATTCGGAACTCAAACCTGTGATTCGTCTTGCAACGGAAAACGACTATAAAACCCTGCAAAACAACGAAAAGAAGCAAGCTGAGGCATTTCGCATCTGCAGTGAAAAAATCAAAAAACACCATCTGGACATGTATTTGGTAGATGTAGAATATACATTTGATTGTGGAAAAGTGTTATTTTATTTTACTGCGGATGGCAGAATTGATTTCCGCGAACTGGTCAAAGATTTAGCAGCTACTTTTCGGACGCGGATTGAACTGCGCCAAATTGGTGTGCGCGATGAAGCCAAAGAGCTAGGCAGTATCGGTATCTGCGGGCGTCCATTGTGCTGCAACACCTTTCTGGGCGAGTTTGAGCCGGTTTCCATCAAAATGGCAAAAGAACAGGGCTTGTCTCTGAATCCCACCAAAATTTCCGGCGCTTGCGGCAGACTAATGTGCTGCCTGAACTATGAATATGAGACCTATGAAGCGTTTGGGAAAGGCTTGGCGCGGGAAGGTTCCTATGTGAAAACGCCAGATGGTACTGGTACAGTTATTGCCTCTAACATTTTGGGACAAAAAGTAACTGTTAAGATTGACAAACAGGATGTTCCAAAGGAATATGATAAAAAAGATGTTACCGTTATTAAACATGCAGCCTCGCGAGATGACGCCAATGCTGCTGATTTGAAAAAGCTGGAAGGCAATTAATGTAAATACAATTTTTTATAATATATTGTATTATACCAAAATAAGGAGGTGTACAAGCAATGGCATACGTAATTTCTGATGAATGCATTAGCTGCGGCGCTTGTGAAGCAGATTGCCCCGTATCTTGTATCTCCGCTGGAGATTCCAAATACGTTATCGATGCTGGTACTTGCATCGACTGTGGTACATGTGCAAGTGTTTGTCCTGTGGGCGCACCGCAACCCGAATAAGAAAAATTGGTTACAAAATCAATACAAAGATAGGTGGAACAAATTTGTTTCACCTATCTTTGTATTCTCGAAAAAGGAAGCCAAACCTATGACAGTATTAGAACATGAACGTATAGATGATTTACAAATTGATGGACTGCGCCTGATTCAAAATCCAAATGGTTTTTGCTATGGGACAGACGCAGTGCTGTTGAGCGACTTTGTTAACCCTGCCACCAAAGGAACAGTAGTTGACTTTTGCACAGGCAGCGGTGTGATTCCCTTTCTGCTCTCTGCCAAAATAAAAGCGCAGCGACTGATTGGTATTGAACTACAGCCGGACTATGCTTCTATGGCACAGCGTTCCGTCCTACTCAACCATCTGGAGGAACGAGTTTCCATCCTTTGCGGTGACATCAAACAGGCACACACCATGTTAGATGGCACCTGTGAGGCTGTGACCTGCAATCCGCCTTATATTCCTGCCAATAGCGGGTATCATGGCGCACATGATGGTAAAGCCATTGCCCGCCATGAAATTTGCTGTACACTGGAGGATGTTGTCCGTAGTGCGGCGCGTATTTTAAAATATGGCGGTAGTCTTTACATGGTTCACCACAGTGAACGTCTCAGCGACATCATGCGTACCATGGAAACGCATGGCATTGCGCCGAAAGTGCTGCAATTTGTCCACAGCAAGCGGTTGCATACCTGCAAACTATTATTAATCAAAGGAGTGCGCGGCGCCAATTCCGGTGTTAAAATTCTGCCTCCGATATTTAAAGGATGAATCAAATGACACAACAAGTTGGAACCCTTTATCTATGCCCTACCCCTATTGGAAATCTGGACGATATCACCGTCCGTGTATTGGAAACATTAAAAGTAGTGGACCTTGTCGCCGCTGAGGACACGCGGCGTAGTCTGCAACTGCTGAATCATTTCGACATCAAAAAACCTATGATTAGCTATTTTGAACATAATAAACGTCAACGCGGCATGGAAATTCTCACCCATTTGCAACAAGGAGAATCTGTGGCATTAGTGACAGATGCGGGTATGCCCGCCATCTCCGACCCGGGCGAGGATTTGGTAAAACTCTGTATCGAACAACAAGTTCCCATTGTACCACTTCCTGGTCCCAACGCAGCGCTTACCGCATTGATTGCCAGCGGACTTCCCACAGGACGTTTTAGTTTTCAAGGCTTTCTTAGCATGAATAAAAAAAATCGGCGGGAACATTTAAACGCAGTGTCCCATTATGCTGACACCTTAATTTTTTACGAAGCACCGCACAAATTGAAGTCAACACTGCAAGACCTTTTGGACTGCTTGGGTAATCGAAATATTGTGCTATGCCGCGAACTTACCAAAAAATTTGAAGAATTCATTCGTCTGGATTTAGAACATGCCATTACATACTATGAAGAACATACGCCAAAAGGCGAGTTTGTTTTGATTGTGCAAGGCGCGGCAGAAGAAGGAACACCCGTTGTCTGCGAACTTCCGCTGGAGGAAATTTATCAAAATTATCTGGACAGTGGCATACCCTATAAAGAAGCCTTGAAAATGGCTGCAAAAGAGAAAGGTCTCAGCAAACGGGACGCTTATGATATTCTCAAAAAGCCTTGATCAGCTCTATCATCTGTACAAATTCATTCGTATATCACAAAAGGAAGGCGAAATCGCCTTCCTTTTTTATTTCCAGTCATAAAAGATTTAACAATTTAAATTTTAATCCGGGGATTACGGATTCTTTCATGCTCCTCCAATGCGAACCGATCCGTCATGCAGGAAATATAGTCACAAATCACCCGCTGCGTACAATTTCCATAGCCGCTATACCAATCTGTCTGCCCGAGATGCGTTATTTTTTCATATTCCTCAGGCGGCAGCAATTTGGGCTGTTCCATGAAGGTTTCAAACAACTCCTGTGCTACTTTTGTCGCCTTGCTGTCCATAATCTGGATAGTATTCAGCCCATAAACATATTGATAAACTAATGTTCTCAGCCGCTTAAACAGTTTTTCATCCTCTGCTTGCATTGCGACCAGTCTGATATTCTTCTGTGCTAAATTTTGCACATCTGTCAGACTGTTCACATGATAATATCGGATAGACTCTGCTGTTTGCCGCGTAATGCTCATCACCAAATGATGAATCAAGCTATCAATAAAAAATGTATCACTATATTGTGACAATTCCACCGTTTGTTCCGGCATCAGCTTCAGAATGATTTCCCGCATTTCTTCCACACCCGCGGCAAAATCTCGGTTATTCTTTGCTGCTTTTTCCAGCAGTCCGGACTGGATTCCGTCCTGCAAATCATGGCAAATATATGCGGTTGTGTCCACTAAACCCACAACCTGTCCTTCCAAAGAAAAACAGGGCAATTCCGGCTGCAATTCAAGATAAATCCCGCTGCGGTCACCATTATGCTTTAACATACCTTCGCGCACTTCTGCTGATAGGTTTAGTCCCATATATGCATTACTGCGCCGTTCAATCAAATCAACCACGCGAACGCTTTGTTCATTGTGTAAAAATGCTCCCACGCCCTGATTTTGCAGCGCCGCGCATAAATAGCGTTCCACCGCATGTCCAAACGGCGTATGCCCCAAATCATGTCCCAGCGCAATAGCTTCCACCAGTTCTTCATTCAATGCCAGAGACCTGCAAATGCCACGCGCTAACTGCGCTACCTCCAATGTATGTGTTAATCTGGTACGGAAATGGTCTCCCTCATGGTTCACAAACACCTGCGTTTTATACATCAAGCGGCGGAATGCTTTAGAATGAATAATGCGGTCACGGTCACGCTGAAAATCGCTCCGGTTTTCTTCTTCACGCTGCAGTTCTTCATGTACTCTGCTGCCTTCCTTCATGCCCTGCACAGCAAATGGTGCAAGACTCCGTGCATATACCCGTTCCAATTCTTCTTTTTTCCGCGGAAATTCTCTTTCCTGCGTCCATTCCATGTCCGCTCTCCCCTTTTTTCATCACGTTTCCCGAATTTTTTTCAATATCGCCACCAGATGCGGTTTCGATAAAACAAAATGCATGAGAGGTACGCCAAGAACTGTTACCACACAAAATTCCCCAATCGCTACCATGACTGTCCAAAACAAAAATGATTGGCTGTCCTGTAAAATAAAGGTCATTTCAAATGCAATGATAAAACTGGAAATGGACGGCCACAGACTTGCTACAATCAAACCCAAAGTCTTATTTTTAATCCATTTACCACTATAATAAATGCCGGCAAGGCTTACAACGCTGCCCAGCGTGCCAAATACTGCATCCACTAATCCGCCAATGCCGAGCAGGTTGGAAACGAAACATCCCAACAGCAGTCCCGGTATGTATAACGGGTCAATGAGAGCTAAAAGCACCATCACTTCCGAAAGCCGAAACTGAATTGCCCCATAGGCAAATGGATAGCAAAGCAATGTAATCACTATATATAACGAGGCGATCAACACCGTTTTGGTCATCGTTTTTACAGGGAGTTTCATTGCTGTCCGCCCCCTTCCAAAGCAGTGCCAACACCTAAATCTTCGTTGTGCCACAAAATTTCAATCTGTGGATTCTTTTCTAAATAAGCATATTCTTCACGGAACCATTCAATCAGTTTCTCGTCTACCTGATGGGGTGTTGTATTAGGCGTATAGATATTCACACAGCCATAGGAAAAATATTGTTCCAGTGCCTCAATATCGCGCCGAACCATATCCTTAGTCTGCCCTTGAATCCCCACCATTAGACAAACTGCTTCAAAATATTCCGCTACTTGCCCCGGAGACGTAAAATCCGCGCCTTTTTTCAGCACCTTATTACGGAACGTATTATCAAAACTCTCCACGCCGCACCGGAACACGATAGGAATTCCAAAAAATTCTCGCCATTCCCACAGCCGCTTTCGGTACATATAATGGCATTCCGTAAACATTTTTTTGATGTTTTTCTCCTGCACAACGCTGCGAATTTCCGCCACCGTTTGCTCCGGCAGTTCAAAACAACTTGCCGAATCAATTACATCCAGAACCCCTAGGTCTCCTGTGATGTTTTGCAGAATTTTGTGGTTCTCCAAAACCATCTCTTCCGTGTTTTCACCGTTATCCATGATGTAATCGCAAAATGTGCATTTCCCCCACTTACAAGGGTATGCACGCAGCAACACCATTTCCCGCGGATTCTTTCCCGTTACCCTACTGTAACGCTGTAGTTCCATTGTCTTTCCTCCTTGTTTTTTTGCCGAGTGGTTACCAAGGTCAACACTCGCTTTCTTATTTTGATTATTTTTC
>CATIYX010000103.1 GCA_949739095.1 uncultured Clostridia bacterium
AGATTCTTTCCATGCCGCTGCCGGAATGTCCTCCGTATTGGCAAGATATTCGTGAAACATACCTTCAAATGTTTGATACATAATAAAATCATTCCTTTCTTAACACTAAGCTATCTAATTAATTTTTAGTATATCATATCTTGAAGTTATTGTCAAATGTTTTTTTGAGGTGACAAAATGAGAAATATTGGGAAACAATTAAAAGAGTGCCGGAAAAAATGTGGATATAGCCAACAAGAAATGAGTCGATTGTTAGACATGGCAATCAATTCATATGGAAGTTACGAACGAAATAATTCGATTCCATCTATAGAAAATTTTGTGAAGCTGGCGGAAATTTTACATACCAGCGTTCAATATATCGTAACAGGCGAAAAACTTTCAGATGAATTTGAAAAAGGCACAATACCGTTTCCACAACGGCTACGTGAATTGAGAGAAAAAAGAAGTCTAACGCAAGTAATGGTTGCAAATGCATTGGATATTAAAGAAGTGACTTATCAGCATTATGAATATGGCGCGTATGAACCCAAACTGGACAAGCTGATAAAACTTGCGGAACTGTTTAACGTAACGTTAGATGAATTAATGGGAAGAAACCGAAAATAAAAAATATCCAAACAGCGGACATACCCTCTGGGGCACGCGTGCGCCGCTGTTTGGATACCTTGCAGCGTCCGGAGTGCCGAGGAATGAGGCGCTTTCGCGCGTGCAAAAACGGGGGCAAAGAGCGGAGGATACATTCCTGCAAGAAAAATCAAGGAGGAGAATTTTGACTATGTCAAAATTCGGGGGACATTTTCAAGCGGAATGTATCCGTAGCAAACCTTGAGAAAAGACATTTCTTATCATTTTCAGCAAAAAAAACCACCGGTTCACCGGTGGTTATTCTTCTGTTGCAAGTCCGCTGCCGCTGACAGGAATAGGGTCGCCCAGATATCTGGGGGCAGGTTTGGTGATTTCGCATTGCAACACAGCTTTCACCCGCGCGAGGGCTTCTCGCCAAAACTGCTGCCGCATTTCTATTTCATTATAGCCGCCGGCATCTACGCCGCACGCGCTAAGTCCCACCCGCCGCGCAATATACAAACTACGCAGCAAATGTTGCCGCTGTGTCACTACCACGGCGCGTCCCACCTGAAATACCTCTTTTGCGCGCACCATGCTGTCATAGGTATTAAACCCCGCGTGGTCCATGAAAATATCCTCCGCCGGAACGCCGCGTTCCAGCAGATAATTCCGCATGGCATCCACCTCGTTATAGTGCCGTGAGCCGTTGTCGCCCGACACAATAATTTTGGGCACTACACCCGACTGGTATACTTCCAACCCCTTGTCCAGCCGTCGTGCCAGCGTGCCGGAAGGTTTTCCATTATAGACTGCCGCGCCGAGAATAACAACTGCGTCTGCTTGTCCCACATCGGAAAGCGCCACGATATCTTGCGCGCCAACACTTTCCACATAGACGTTCATACCCCACAGGGCAGCGAAGCCCAATGCGGGCAGAAGCACTAGGACGCATATGAGTCCAATCAGAAGATGTTTTTTCTTGTGTGTCATGCGGCAGCCTCCTTTCTTTTTTGTTTCAACATAGCGGTTTCCATTTCCGTCAGCTTATCCCTATTCTTCGGTTTCAAATACGTACTTTTTAAAATATTCGCCGCGCTGCTCAAAGTTTTTGAAAAAACCGTAGCTGGCAGCGGCGGGCGACAGCAAACAGATGGCACCGGGTTTCGTTAAGCGTTTCGCCTGTGCGACTGCGTCCTGCAAATCCTCAGCACATACCAGCATTTTGTCTGCAAACGCCTGCGCGCGGGATTGCTGAATTGTTTCATACATTTCATGTCCGGTTTTGGGCAAGAAAATTAGGTTATTCAGCGGATAGCTTGCTAAGAAATCCAGCAGCGGCTCGTAGGAAATGCCGCGGTCCCTGCCACCCAAAAGCAGCGTCCCAACGCCACGCAGCGCTTGCAGCGCCTGAATCGCCGTTTCGGGGATGGTGGAAATAGAATCGTCATAATAGCGCACACCATCTTTTTCGCCTAAAAATTCCAGCCGGTGGGGCAGGGATTGATAGGAATGTACCGCTTTCAAAAACATATTTTCGGGAATATCCAATGCGCGCGCCGCCACATATGCCACGCCCACGTTATATAAGTTGTGCCGTCCCACCAAATGAGGCAGTCCCTGGGAAAAGTCCAACATTTTGCTGTCCATGCGGATTTGGTTGTTTTCTGTCACATAAACATCGGCGGATTCTTCCTCAAACGAAACAGTACAAACCTGCGCAGAGCAGGTTCCGGCGGGCGGCACGTCGCGTACGTTGCACACCAGTAAATCTCCTGCCTGCTGATGGCGGTAGATATTTTGTTTTGCCGCCGCATATTTTTCATAGGTGCCATAGTGGTCAAGATGTTCCGGAAACAGGTTGAGCAGCACAGCAATGTGCGGCGAATATTTGGTATATTCCAATTGATGGCAGGACAGTTCATAGACCACGCGGGTATGTGGTCCCACCTGATCCGCCATGTCCAGCGCAGGGACACCGATGTTACCAATCAGCATACAATCCTGTGCACTGCTGTGCAAAATGTGATACAATACGGATGCAGTGGTACTTTTGCCTTTGGTTCCTGTGATACCGATGGTCTGTGCGCCAAACCGCCGCAAAAATTGTTCGGTCTGGGAGGTGATTTTGCAGAGCGTCTGTGCGTCCTGCTGCTCCAAAACAATGCCGGGACTTTTGAATACCACATCATAGGACGCAATCGCCGACTGGTATTTATCGCCGCAAATCAGCTCTACGCGCGCGTCTTCCAGTTCCACAGGATTTTGGTCTGCCACACCCAGCTTCGCCCAGCCGCCCACCTTTTGCAGATAGGCATAGGTGGAGCGGCCTTCTTTGCCGAATCCCAGAATTAACACTTTTTTATCTTTTACCAACCCGCGGAGTTGTTCTAGCATGGGGTGTCGCCTCCCTGTTTGATGGACTCCAGCACACGTTTTAGCAACGCTTCATATTCCGGTGGCAGCAAGTTCGTTTCGTCATAGTAGGTTGGGAAAGGATTTTCCCTGTCTGCATGGGCGGTATAGGTCGGGGTAGTGCGGTAATAGGTCAGCAAATATGGTAAGGATTCGCCTGTGCACTCCATACGCCGCAGCGTTTCACACAGGGCGAAATTGACTTCCTCGCGCTCGCCCACGCACTCAAACGGTTTTTCTGGCAGTATTCCTGTCAGTTTTTCAAATGTTTCTTTTAGCGATTCATCATCCAGCAGGTTTGCGCCGAAAATTGCCTTTAGCTGTGCCGTAGACAGGAAAGGTGACAGAATGATGTATACAAACAGGCATTTGGGGCAGTGTCCGCACCAAATGTTTTGTTTGCTGCCTGCGTTGCAGCTTTTGAACACGGCATGATACTTCGGACTACTTGCAAACAGTCCTGCAATCTGATATTCGCTTAAGGGGCGCAAAAGACTGAAATAGTAGACGCCGGTGCGCAGCCAGTTTTGTTCATAGGTATGGAAATCCTGTTCAAAGGCAAAGCTTTTGGAATATTGGTGATTAACGCTGCTGCCCGCTACCGTGCTTTCGTTGGCGCTGGACTCATTGGACAGCGCAACGTAGTGAATACGGTGGATATACGCCGTCAGGACAGAAGAAAATGCCACGATAGCGGAATAGGGCGTGTGCCCATTGAGATAGCCCTCGCGGTTGAGTTCCAGCATACGCGCATCCAACGTCCGGCGGACAGTAATAACGCGTTCCGGCGGATAGCCCGCCGCGTTTGCTGTCTCGTCTGTTGCACCGCGTGGATTGATGATATAGCAATAGTTGTCTGCTTTCAGAGAGTTCAGGACCTCCAGCGTCACGGCGGAATCTTTTCCGCCGCCAATGGGGATCAGCGTGCCGGAAATCGCTCCCTGCGGCTGCGCAGGCAGCGGTAGAGCGGAACCCGTCGCAGTGATGTCCATGAAATCCACAGGGTCGCTTTCAATGCCGTTCACATAGAAGAATTCGCCTAGGCCGCCGAAATACAGCGTTTTCCACCAGGCAATCTGTTCCGGGTCCAACGCGCCCGCCGCAACGTCCACGTGTGGGCTGCATGTGATTTTCCAATAACTCACCAGTTCCACCATGCCAAGCTGGAACACCAAATTGCGCAGCACCGTATCAGTTTGTACGTTGATGGGGTGCGCCGCGTTTTTGCCAAACACCCAACGCGGGTGGAATTCTGCCAGAGTGGGTATTTCAAAATCATAAGTCAATTCATACGTAGATTCTGTTTCCGCGATATGGTATCCCACATAGCGGAACAGGGGATATTGTTCCCGCAAACGGTCATATTGGTGCATGTTTGCATTTGCTCCTTCCTGGTATCAGATTCAGCATAGGAAAATCTGCTGTGGGGACTGCGTAGTGGTCGCGTCTCCTATGTTTCAATACAAAATCTGCCGGTTCGGCGGCAATTCTCTATTTCTTGAGTGTTTCCAAAATGAAAATAACATATTCTGGTTCATAGGTAAGTTTTACAAAAAAGATATGCCGGACACAGTCCATCCGTTCCCTGTTTCGGGCAACGCCTGTTTTGGCATACCACACCATATTATTTATGATACTACACAATCCTGTTTCTGTCAATTACAGGCAAGCTATTTTCTGTCATTTTTTTTGGAAGGAGGGCAGAAGCGTTTTCTAAAAATAAACCCTTGCGAGAGGAATTACTATTCCTCTCGCAAGGGTTCGACCAGTGATAATTTTGGTGGAGGCGAGGAGAGTCGAACTCCTGTCCGAAAACAAATTCATATGACTTTCTCCGGGTGCAGGTTCTGTTCTGATTCCCTCCGGCAAGGCACAGAACCGAAGCGTCTGCCGGAAGTAGTTTCTCTTAAGTTCATGGACGGCAGGAGAAACACCGCCGCCTCACGTTCACCACTTAAAATGACACCCTCTAAGCAGCTGTGGTAGTCCGCAAAGAAGATGGCTACCGATTAATTAGGCAGCGTAAGCTAATTTATTATTGTTAGCGTTTAATTTTAAAGTTGCGGATTTTAAAGTTGCTCCGCACAACTACCCGCTTATCATACTGCATCATCCCCGTCGAAACCGGGACGCCCCCATATGAAATGGATATCTTACAGTAAATATCCACAGTATATCCATTATAGCACGAAACATGCGGTAATGCAAGAGGAAGTTCGCGCCAATTTATGTGTTGTTTCGCGCGTGGCGGGAAATTCGGACTTGACAAATGGTGGAGAATCTGCTATAGTGGGCTTGTACTCTTGAGACATCTGTATGGACAGGTGCAAGGGTTTCTGAATGAAACAGAACATAAAAAGGTGGTGTAAATGTGCATATGATTTCTTGCTAATGGACAAGTAGAAGCGGTATGAAAACACAGGCGGTGCAGAATGAACCGTTTGTTTTGTCATGCCATTCATTTTGCCGGCAGGAAATTGTAGGTACACTTGCACCTTTTGTTATATCATTGGTTTAAAGGGGGCACAGAATACATCTGTGCGGACCTTCACTATCCATGGACAAAAGCGTCGTAGGAACCGTTTCCTGCGGCGTTTTTTGGTTTGATGGAGGTGCAGAAATTATGGCAATGATACAGGTAACAGGATTGACATTTGGCTATGAAGGAAGTCAGGAATTGGTGTTTGAAAATGCATCATTTCGCATAGATACGGACTGGAAGCTGGGATTGATTGGTCGCAACGGGCGCGGCAAGACAACCTTTCTCAAGCTGTTGATGGGCGGTTTAGCGTATCAGGGACGAATTGTTGCGCCCCAAGAACTCGACTATTTTCCGTTTCGGGTAGAGGACCGTACGCAAATGACATATGACGTAGTGCAGGAGGTTGTACCGGAACTGGAGCTTTGGCAGTTGCAACGGGAACTGTCGTTGCTGGAAATAGATGAGGAAGTGTTGTGGCGTCCGCTGGATACGCTGAGTTCGGGCGAACAGACAAAAGTTTTGCTCGCAGGGTTGTTTTTGCGGGAGGACAGAATGCTGCTGATTGACGAACCGACCAACCATTTGGACAGCCATGCACGCGAGGTGGTGGGAAACTATTTGAATCGGAAAAAAGGCTTCATTTTGGTATCGCACGACAGGGCATTTCTGGACAGTTGTATTGACCATGTGTTGTCCATTCAAAAAAAGAAAATTGTTGTGCAAAAAGGGAATTACTCCTCCTGGCAGCGGGAAAAAGAACGGGAGGACCGGTTAGAATTGGAGCAGAATGCGAAATTGAAAAAGGAAATCCGTCAAATGCAGAAAAGTGCACGTAGATTGTCTGATTGGTCAAACGCAGCGGAGAAAGAAAAACATGTGAAAACCGCCGGACTACGCCCTGATAGAGGATTTATGGGACACAAAGCGGCGAAAATGATGAAACGGTCCAAAATCATTGCAGACCGGAGGGAAGCGGCGATAGAAGAAAAATCCGGTTTACTGCGCGATTTGGATACAGCGCCGCCGCTGACCGCTGCTACGTTGGACTATGCGCGGCAAACGCTGGTTACGGTGGAGGATGCGGCAGTTTTCTATAATGGCAGACAGGCGTGCGGTCCGGTCAGTTTTACGGTGCAGCGAGGTGAACGTGTAGCGCTGCGTGGACCCAATGGCTGCGGCAAATCCAGTATTTTGAAGTTGCTGGCAGGACAGCCGCTGGATTTTTCCGGCGCAGTGCGTATGGGCAGCGGGATAACGGTGTCTTATGTACCGCAGGATACCGGATTTTTGAAAGGTTCCTTGCGGGAATATGCCCGCGCACAGGGATTGGACGAAACAGGACTCTTTACCATTTTGCGGAAGATGGCGCTGGAGCGCGAACAGTTGGAGCAGGATATGGTGTCCTTCAGCGAAGGACAAAAGAAAAAGGTGCTGATTGCGGCTGGGTTGTGCTGCCAGGCGCATTTATATGTATGGGATGAACCGTTGAATTATGTTGATATCGTCAGCCGAATTCAAATTGAGGACATGCTGCTGCGCAGTGGGGGAACGATGGTGTTTGTGGAGCATGACAGCGCATTTTGCAGCAATGTGGCAACCAAAGAAGTGTGGCTGTGAAAAACAAAGAAGCAGAATCACGGGCAGAGGATATCGTGCACAAATAGAAAACGCCCGAAATAAGGCTCTCCCGCGCTTTTATTTCGAGCGTTTTTTTATGAATGTCTACGTTGCATTTCGTCAGGAAAGCTTTTCAAACACAGTAGAAGGCTCTCCACAGAGTGGACAGATAAATTCCGGCGGCAAGACGTCGCCTTCATAGATATAGCCGCAGACTGTGCAGCGCCAGCCCTGTCTTTGCGGAGCTTTCGGCGCATGGAAGCTGGAAGCCTCCTTCGGTACTTTTCCGTTTTTTACACGGCGGTAATAGGTATACTCCAGCGGTTCGCGTTCATCAAAAGAGATATCTTCTGCGATTTCCGCTACAAAAATGGTGTGCGTTCCGGCGTCAACCGTTTCTGTGACGCGACAAGACAACATACCAATGCTATTTTGCCGCAAGTAGGGAATACCGGCTTCATCAATGTCAAACGGGAGTTTGGCGAATTTGTCCAGTTTCCGTCCGCTGCGAAAGCCAAACAATGCAACTGTTTCCATGGGTGTATCTTTCGCAAGGATAGAGATATTAAAGCGTTTGGTGTGCTGAATCATGTCATGTGTGAGACTATCCTTGTTGATAACAGTGACAAGCCGTTCCGGTTCCGCGGTGATTTGCATAACGGTGTTGACCACGCAGCCGTTGATTTTTTTATCTTCTTTTGCAGAAATAATGTATAATCCGTAGGTTAAGTCAAATAATGCAGTTGTGTTCATGTCTGGAGCTCCTCCTTACTTCTTCTATTAGTGTTGCCGGATGTCGGTTAGAACATGCACCGGTTCCGAGAAATCCATCCAAAAATTTTGTGGTTTTTCTTGAAATTACCCCGAAGAATATGATATAATATATGCAAAGCATATATTATATGAATCGAAAAGCGCCGCCGAATTGTTTCAACGCTTCGCTCGAAACCGGCGATGCGCAAAATTATATCAAATTGCTTCGCAATTGTGATATAATATATGCAAAGCATATATTATATGAATTGAAAAGCGCCGCCGAATTGTTTCAACGCTTCGCTCGAAACCGGCGATGCG
>CATIYX010000104.1 GCA_949739095.1 uncultured Clostridia bacterium
GGCGGCATGGGAATGGGCGGCAGTATTTGGGGCATGTTGATTCCGATGGTGCTGATTTTTGTGGTATTCTATTTTATGATTATTCGTCCGCAGAGAAAAAAAGATAAACAGGCGCGGGATATGATTAATGCCATTCAGGTTGGTGATGATGTGCTGACGATTGGCGGCATTTATGGCACAGTGACCCGTATTAAAGATGATACGTTCATCATTGAGTCCACACCGGACAAAACGCCGATTCATGTTGCAAAATGGGGTATTAAAGACGTTTTGAAATATGTAGAGGATAAATAAAAATCCGAAAAGAGAGGAGAGGACCGAATGGAACCATATAGCAGAAAATCATCCGTATTTGGTCCGCAGACTGCCAGACGCACGGCGTCGGGTATGCCGCTGATTGTGTTTGAGTTTGTTGTCACGTTTATTGCTGTGTTGGTGCTGGCGGTTATTTATAAACTGGCGCCGCTGTCCATGGGGGCGGTTCGCTCTACCATGTTTGTTATCAGCATTGTTGTGATGTTTGCAGCTTCGTTTCTTGCAGGTCGCAAAACCTATTCCGGCGGATGGTTGGCAGGGGCGGTTGTCACAGGTATCTATGGACTGGTGATGGTCGTTTTGGGATGGCTGACCGGCGCGTCTCCAATTCTCTCGTTAAAATGGATTTTAACATTGATAACAGCGCTGTTGATTGGCGCAATGGGCGGTATTGTTGGGCTGAACACCAAGCCAAAACGCCGTCGTCGTTACTAAAAAAATCGAACGTATGCGCACTTTTTTGTACATTCGTTCATATAATAAGGAGGAAATAGACAATGAAACAGGTTAAAACATTAAATGGGAAAGTGCTGACAAAAAGCGTAGCAGGAGGCGGTTGCGGCGAATGCCAAACATCTTGCCAGTCTGCTTGCAAAACATCCTGTACGGTAGCAAACCAGAAATGTGAAAACATCAAATAAATAACAGGATATCAAAAAGGCATCGCCCGATAGGGCGGATGCCTTTTTAAACATAGGAATGGGAAATCCTTGCGGAGGGCTGTTTCTGTGACGGAACATTTACAGAGCAGCTTGTGTTTTTTTTGTGACATTATGCAAAAAATGCCGTGCAAGAGGAATAGATTTGTATGGTTTTAAGGAGAATAGAACAGATGGTACATTGTTTTACTTGGGAAGGAACTCATATCGTTGTTGATGTGTACAGTGGCGCAGTACATATCATGGAACCGGCGGCTTATGCACTGACAGAATATTATGCAGCGCACGGCTGGGAAAATATGCCGCCGCAGGAAACGGTTTTATCAGTGTTAGACACTTTTGCGCCGCAGGAACTGGCGCAGGCATATGAAGAACTGAAAGAATTGGTGGAACAAGGGTTGCTGTTCACGCCGGATGCCTATGCGGAAATTGCAAAGAATTACCATAACCAACCGGTTGTCAAAGCGCTGTGCATACACATTGCACACGACTGTAACCTGCGCTGCGCTTACTGCTTTGCGGATGAAGGCGCGTTTGGCGGCACGCGGGAGCTTATGCCGGCGGAAGTGGGCAAGGCGGCAATTGATTTCGTGATTGCGGGCAGCGGTAACCGCCGCAATATTGAAATTGACTTTTTCGGCGGAGAACCGCTGATGAACTTTGATGTGGTGAAATCCACTGTGGCATATGCGCGCAGCCGCGAACAGGAAACGGGCAAACGGTTCCGTTTCACCATCACGACCAATGGTATGTTGCTGACGGATGAAATCATGGAATATATCAACAAGAACATGGTGAACGTTGTGCTAAGCATTGATGGACGAAAAGAGGTCAACGACCGCGTGCGTTGCCGCGTGGATGGCTCAGGCAGTTATGATAAAATCGTGCCGAAATTCCAGAAACTGGCGGAGTCGCGCGGACAGGACAACTATTATGTGCGCGGGACATTCACGCGCCACAATCTCGATTTTGCTGAGGATGTGCTGCATTTAGCGGATTTGGGATTCAAACAGACTTCGGTGGAGCCGGTTGTTGCACCGTTTGATGTGGAATATGCGCTGCAATATGAGGATATTCCGAAAATCTATGAGCAGTATGATATCTTAGCAAAGGAATATATCCGCCGCCGCAAAGAAGGAAATGGGTTTAACTTTTTCCATTTCATGGTGGACTTAGATCAAGGACCGTGCGTCTATAAACGTCTCAGCGGCTGCGGCAGTGGTAGCGAATATCTCGCGGTTGCGCCAAATGGCGATATCTATCCGTGCCATCAATTTGTGGGCAATGAAGAGTTCTGTATGGGTAATGTCTTGAAACAGGAGGAACCATTTCGCCGCGATATCAGCGAAACCTTCGCAAGCTGCAATGTTTATAGCAAACCTGCCTGTCGCGATTGCTGGGCGAAATTCTATTGCAGTGGCGGTTGTCCTGCTAACGCACAGCAGTTTAATGGAGATTTAAATAAACC
>CATIYX010000105.1 GCA_949739095.1 uncultured Clostridia bacterium
TGAAAAGCCCCTTTTTCAAATTTTTTAAAAAAATCTTCCCAAACTACCCCCTTTCTGTTTTTGCTGCATATACTGAATAAAGGGAGGGAACGGCATGACGCCTTTTGAAATGACTGCACTGATTACCGTGCTTGCAAATGTGATGGCAGAAAATCTAAACAGTGAACAACTGGGATTTGTTTCCGCTGTATTTGAACAATTAGGCGATACTTTAGAGACAATCGCCTTGCAACGGGCAAACCTGCAAACCGGCAATGGAAAACAAAAGAATCAGGAAAACGTAGAATTGATATAACCGGCAGCACAGATAACATGCTGCCGGTTCTTTTTTGCAAAAAACTTGCAGCCACCCTCAGATTATGATACAATATATAAAAAGCACCTTCTCCCTGCTATGTATCAAAAATGCATGGGGCGGCGGAGAACGAAAAGGATGACATAGAAAGGGGAAATAACATATGAAACAAACTTTAAGAAAATGGGGCACACTGTGTCTGTCTACATTGCTATGCATTACAATGCTGGGTGGCTGTGCTATATCTCAGGGAGGGCGGTCTCAGCAAGCTGAAGAGACATTCGGACAGTTGGTGTCGGCACTGAAAGCAGCCGATATGCCCACAGCGCAGCAATATATGGATATGGCAAGTCTGGAAACAGGCGGCATTGATTTCACAAGCGAAGCCTATGTGCCGCTGGCAAAAGAGATGTTTGGAAAACTGGAATGTGAGGTCCTTTCGACAGAAGAAGTGGACAGTGAAAATGTGCGTTTGCATGTTAAAATCAAGGCAGTCAACATGCAGCCGGTTATGGTGACATGGATTCAAAACTTAATGCAAAAAGCAATGGAGTTAGGCGAAAGCGCCTCCCAGATGAGCAACGAAGAACAAACACAACTGGCACTGGACGGACTCATAGAAGCAGTTCGGGAGTCTGGCGAAGAATTGCTGGAATCAGAGGTAGATGTGAATGTGACCTGGGTGGATGGCGCCCCAAAAATCCAATCAGACCGGACATTTGCCAATGCTTTGATGGGCGGATTGATGGACGCATCGGAGGGGCTCCAAAACAGCTTAAATGAATAAACCAAAATAAACGGAAGGAGAGAACCCGCATGGAAAAACGGAACTATCGAAACACCGGCGCAGAAATTTCTCTGCTGGGATTCGGCTGTATGCGTCTGCCTAAAGTAGACCCTGAAAAACAGGACATTGATTTTGTACAGGCGCAGGAATTGATTGATATGGCATATGCACAGGGCGTAAACTATTTTGACACCGCCTATATGTATCACGGCGGACAGTCGGAACTTTTTATCGGTCAGGCCTTGAAAAAATATCCGCGTGATAGCTATTATCTGGCAAATAAGATGCCGGTCTGGATGGCGGAAACCAAAGAAGATGTGGACCGTATTTTTCAGGACCAGCTCCAAAAATGCGGTGTGGACTATTTTGATTTTTATCTGTGCCATTCCCTCAACCGCGGACACTGGAAACGGTTGCGGGAATTCGGCGTTTATGAATATCTGACGGAACAAAAAAAGGCGGGAAGAATCCGCCACTTGGGATTTTCCTTCCATGACAAGCCGGATTTGCTGGAAGAAATTCTAGAAACCTATACCTGGGATTTTGCACAGATTCAACTTAATTATCTGGATTGGGAAATGCAAAACGCAAAGCGGCAGTATGAACTGTTGGAAGCGCACGGATTGCCTTGTATCGTGATGGAGCCGGTACGTGGCGGCGCGCTGGCAACGCTCAGTCCGGAGGCAGCAGCGTTGCTGAAGGAAGCAGACTCCACGCGTTCTGTGGCGTCCTGGGCGCTACGCTATGCCGCGTCTTTACCGAACGTGATGACGGTGCTCAGCGGCATGAGTACGCCGGAGCAAGTGCAAGATAATCTACAGACCATGAATCCCTTTGTGCCGTTGTCGCAGGAGGAAACCACGCTGGTATACCGCGCGGCTCAGCTCTATCTGGAAAGCAGAACCGTTCCCTGTACAGCGTGCCGTTATTGTATGGACTGTCCGGCGGGTGTAGATATTCCGCTAATGTTTCAGATTTTTAACCGTTTTAAAATGACAGAAAACGGCGCGCAGGCACGCGATGCGTTTGCGGCGGCAGGCGATGAAAAACAGGCAGCGCAGTGCGTTTCCTGTCGGAAATGTACCCAGCACTGTCCGCAGCTTATCGACATTCCGGCACGGCTGAAAGACGTGGAGGAACTGGCACAGCGGGTAAATGGTTAATCCATCCCCGCACAGGCTATTTGTGGGGAGACAGCGCCCCCCTAAACAGAAAAGCTGTCCTACGAAGTTTTTCAGGCGCGGATTTCCGAAATGACTTAGGAATACGAGCGAATAGCGCTTGCATCTGCTGACGAAAATAATAACGGATACATAATGCTCCGGAGGGTGGCGTCCGAATAAATCAATATGCGCTCTTGAAGAGAGATAATAAAAGAGGAAGAAACATAGTGTTTCTTCCTCTTTTATTTAGTATTATGGCTATGGCTACATCTTCTGCCAGCGAAACCGCCGATTTTTATTTCAACATTTCTTCCACTGCTGCTTTGGGCTGCACGCCGACGGCTGTCTGCACCGGCTGCCCATCTTTGATGAGAACCAGCGTAGGAATGCTCATCACGCCAAAACGTTGCGCCAGCTCCGGTTCCTCGTCAATGTTGACCTTGCCAACTTTCACGCTGCCGGCATATTGTCCCGCAATTTCATCCACTATCGGAGAAAACATGCGACAAGGACCGCACCACTCTGCCCAGAAATCCAGCAGTACTGGTTGGGAACCGGACAGAACCTCTGTATCAAAATTTGTTTTCGTAATGTTTATCACAGACATGATAATACTCCCTTCTTTATGAGATATATTTATGTTTTAGGTTGTGCACTTAAAAATATTATATGCTGGTTTTCGCAAAAAATCTGTCATGATACCATAATTATATATGTACTTTTTGGAGCAAAAAGCACCAAAAACTTTCTGGCGTTCCGAACTTTTAAGTTATGAAATCTTCGGACATCCCCTCTGGGATACGCGCGCCGAAGATTTTATACCTCTCAGCGGCTGGAATGCGGCGCACCGCGCTACGCAAACAACTGCGCGCACAGCCGAACCAGTTCCTCTTTGCCATAAAGACATTGCATAGCATCCAGCAACGCGCCTGTGGATAAATAGGCTGGTAGCCCGCAATGTGCCAAAAGTTTCCGTCGTCGTGCCGCACTGCCCTCGCCGCCGGAAAGTCCCAGCTCATAGAGGTCCAGTTTGGTCAGCGGGTCTGCCGCCTGCGGCATATCCTTCTGCGGCGCTGCACGCAGCACACAATCAATGAGGATTTCATCTGCAATCCCCTCCACGCCTAGCAGTCCTTCCTTGCCCGGTACGCGCTTGCGTTTTTCGCACCCCGGCACCTGAGGCGTGTAAGCGTGTTTGATATAAGCGCTGCCAATGGCGCCCTGTAGATAGTTACGAATCACAAGCCCTGCTCCGTCCGCGTCTGTCAAAAGGATAATTCCTGTTTTATGTGCGGCGCGGCGAAGGGTATCCAGTAGTGCTTTGTCGTTGAAAACACGAAATCCTCCAACCGCAACAACCCAGGTATCAAACAGGTCAGAGAGTTTTTGTTTATCATATTTCCCCTCCACCACAAGGGTTTCCCTCAGCGGTATTTTTTCCATTGATTCACCTGCTTTTTAAAGTTTTATCATCGTGGGTTTCCGCGCCTCGAATGTTGTGATATAGCGGAATCCCAGCGACCGCAGCAGTTCTTGTGCGTCCGCCATGTTTTGTCCCACCGCATGGGACACATGCGCGTCGGAACCTGTTGTGATGATTTCACCGCCCAAGCCGCGATAAAGTTTCAAAATGGATTTAGACGGCATGGTCGTCCCCACCTGTTGCCGCAATCCTGATGTATTCAGTTCAATGCCCCTGCCGCCCTCAATAACATTTTTTAAAATTTGACGGATATAGTCCATATAACGCCGCTCGGTATATGGAAACTTCTGTACAGCGGCATAACGTTTCGGATAGTCGATATGTCCCAAACAATCATAATAAGGTTCACGTGAGAGCGCCAGTAGTTCACGGTAGTATTGTTCAAAAATATCGTAGTTAAACCCGCTATAACGCACCAACGCAAGGTCAATATCTCCTTCAATGTTATGCATGGAACCAATCACATAGTCAAACGGACGCGTTAAAATCCGTTTTGCCGCCGCCTGATATTTGTGGGCTTGTCCCAATTCCAGTCCATAGCGGACAATTAAGTTTCCCTGCCACTGTTCTTTCATGTGCATAATTTCTGCC
The DNA here is from genome assembly GCA_949739095.1 of uncultured Clostridia bacterium. Taxonomy (GTDB): domain Bacteria; phylum Bacillota; class Clostridia; order RUG12999; family RUG12999; genus JAAWTG01. The sequence goes on from CATIYX010000105.1 coordinate 4,320, forward strand.
TGTACTGTGTCTGCATCATAGTTCTGCCGACAGTCCTCATCTGCGGCAGTCGGGTCAAAATGATCTGTGACGGCAATTTCCTGCAAGCCCTTTTGAACTGCTGCGCGGCATACATCCTCCAGCTTCGCCTGACTGTCCACAGAATATTTACTATGGGTATGGTAGTCAACCAGATACATCCCAAACCACCTCCTAACATACAAATGGTATAACAGTCACTTTAATGTACTTTTTGGAGCAAGGTTACCCAAAAACTTTTGGGAGTTCCGATTCTCCAATCATCCAAAACGCGGACGCGTGCCGCGTCTTTGGATTCCTCTCGCTGTTCAGAGTGCCGCGTTATGCGGCGCGACGTGCGAGCGCACAACGGCGGTAGGAGAAATCCCAAGAGGGGATAAATCGACGGCGTAAGCCGGAGAGAATCCCTTCTTGGAAAATATTATACCATGTCCGCAACGCGGACCGGTATAATTTTGCGCATCGCCGGTTTCGAGCGAAGCGATGAAACAATTCGGCGGCGCTTTTGATTTTATAATAGTCACTTTGTGACTATTATACCACAAA
>CATIYX010000106.1 GCA_949739095.1 uncultured Clostridia bacterium
CGGCAACAGCGGTTGTAGATAGTGAAAATGAGAAACAAGTCAATCTGACCTTCCAGACTACAGCGACAAGTGAGTCTGTTTTGGGTTATGAAATTAGAAGAAATGGAACACCAATTGCATTTACAACAGAAGAAACCTATACAGATATTCTGGGTTCTGCAAATAACTTGGCATTCAGCTATACTGTGCAGGCGTTTGACATGCTGGGTAACAAAATTGGTGCGGCTGCTGATGCAGGACAGGTACGGATTTCCTATGTGAAAACGATTGACAAAAATAGCTACACAATGGAAAGAAATGCGGATGGTACGATTAATGTCAATCTGCAGGAGCAAACCGCAGTTTCAGGTATCAAAGTAACGAATGCGCCGACAGAAGGAGCGTTTACCGTATCTGTAAAACGTGAAGGTGATACAGAATTTACAGTAGCAAAGAACGGCAGTTTTGATAAAAATGAAACACCTGATGCGGCATACTATGTAGCATATTTTAACAAGCCAAAGACTGCTTCAGATGACACTCGTATTTGGACCTATGATGCAAAAGAAATGGTGCTAACGGGAATTCCTGAAAACGCAGTAGTTGAATTCATTAGCTATGCGGGCGACAATGTTGCATTTACCAGCGGTGCGGCAGTAGGACGTCTCAGTGCAGATTACCGGTATGGCGCAGCAGAAGATGAAGTTATTGCAGCAGGTACTTTGGTTATTACCGGTACTTATCGCGGAGACCCGCTCTATAACACCATTCAGATAAATGGTAAATTTATTTCGGTAAATTCTGAAACACATGAACAAACCACAGTAGAACGTGCTATTGATGGTTATGGATTGCTGTTTGCAGAAGTGCCGGAAGATGGTGAAGTGAGCGATATTAGTGATGGTATCTTCCTCTTTGTGCCAGATGTACAGAAGGAAGCGGAATTGCAGGGCGACGTACATGATTGTTCAGCAGATAGTTTACTGCCGGCACAGATTCAGGCACAGCTCTATCGCACAGATACGGCAACAAGCACGGAAAGCAAACGTTTGACGAGCGACACCATCTGGATTGATTCTCCAGCTGGCGACGCAATGCCGGAAATTATACTTGAATGAGGTGAAAGCACATGAAATCTATTGCAACAAAGATACTATTATTTGTCTGTGTGATTTGTATTGTGCTGACGAGCGGCGTGGTAATCCACGCCGCCGACACCACACCGAAAATATCAATCGCATTGGATAACACAAAAAAGAATGCAAAAATAAAACTGGAAAATGTCGGAATCATGATTTATTCGGCACAGATTACGTTAAAAATTAGTGATTTGACAGCAGACTACACATTGACACCGGAGAATCGAAATGCCTATAGTAAAGTGAGAAAAGATACGGAAAACAATACTCTTGTGTTGTATGTTGATTCTACTGAATTGATGGATGGCAGCAAGGAAATCAGTCTTGCGACGCTTGGGGCAGACAAGGAGATGAGTATCAGTAATAGGGCAGAACTGATTCTGATAGACCGTTCTATGATTTCTACATCCTATAACAATGTAGTGGTAAGTGTTTCTAACGAATCGAACAATACAACGAATCCGCCGCGTAATCCGGGCGGCACAACGACCGGGAATCATGGCGGTACAACCGGAATTGTTACAGTGCCAATAACAACGCCTTCACCGGCGCCGGGCACAATCGGGGGATTTACAGATGTGGCGGATAACCACTGGGCAAAGGGGTCTATTGCATATGTGACCGTAAAGGGACTATTTAATGGTATGACAGACACCACCTTTGCACCAGATACAGAAATGACCAGAGCGATGTATGTGGTAGTACTTAGTCGGTTTGGTACAAAGATAGATGCAAAATGGCAAATTCCGTGTGACAGTCCGAAACAGTTTGACGATATTGCTGCGGGAGAATGGTATTCAGACGCGGTAGCATGGGCGGGCGGCACAGGTCTGGTAAACGGAATGGGTAACAATATGTTTGAGCCATCCAGACCAATTACAAGAGAGCAACTTGCTGTGATGACGGTTAATTTTGCGCGGCTGTGCGGCGCTCAGTTGCCATCTAACGTAGAAGCGGTAACATTTGCGGACAGCGGCAGTATTCAAGACTGGGCGGTAGACGCAGTGCGTGTAGCACAGCAGGCCGGACTGATAAACGGACGGACAGACGGAACATTTGCGCCGCAGGATACGGCAACGCGAGCAGAAGTTGCGGCAATTTTACACCGGTTTGTTACATTGGTAAAATAAAACGGAAAGCAGGGAGTACATATGTGCTCTCTGCTTATTTTTAGGTGAGAAAAATGCAAATAAAAGGGTGGAGTGAAAAGGATGGCTTCCAGTAAAGAATATTTACAGTTTATTTTAGAACAGTTATCAGGACTGGAGGAAATTACATACAGAGCTATGATGGGAGAATATATTATCTACTATCGCGGAAAAATTGCAGGCGGTATTTATGACGACCGTTTAATGATTAAGCAAACGCAGGCAGCGGCGGCACTCATGCCGGCAGCGTGTTATGAGGCACCATACAAGGGAGCAAAGGAACTAATATTGGTGGAGGAAGTAGAGGACAAGGCATTTTTAACAGAGCTGTTTGAAGCAATGTATGAAGAACTTCCGCTACCAAAACCGAAGAAAAAGAAAAAAGCATAAAATGAAAATATGAAAGAAAATAATATATTTCTTGCATACAAGAAACATTTTTTTGATAAAATAATAGAAAAACAACAAAAAATGACTTGACAAACAAAAAGAATTGCAATATAATAAATAAAAAGAAAATTTCCGAAAAGACTGTGAACGGAAGAGTAGGCTGCGATGGTAGTTTCAGAGAGCCGCCGGAAGGTGGAAAGGCGGTACGGATTTGCAGAGGAAGAACCTCCGGGAGTTGCTGACCCAAAGATTATATTCGAGTAGGCTCAGTCGCGGTTGGCGCGTTACAGCCAAGGGATATCGCCGAATGGAAACAGAAAGCCGTATCCTTGTATTGAGAGGACTTGCAATGGCGCAGGTCAAAACGGGTGGTACCACGGAAAGAATAGAGATTTAAGCTTTTCGTCCCAATGGAGGGATGAAAAGCTTTTTTTATTAGCGAAGAAGATGGGAGGGTGCTGGAATGAAAAAAACAGAATATTGTGGATTGTTTTCCCAAAGTCATATTGGACAAACGCACACCGTGATGGGGTGGGTGCAGAATAAAAGGGACATGGGTGGCGTCATTTTTATCGACCTGCGTGATAGAGAAGGAATTTTGCAGGTAGTGTGCAATCTTACATATCTACCGGAAGAAATGTTTCATAGCGCAGAACGGGTGCGGGCAGAATCGGTGATATGTGTTAGTGGCGAAATTTATCACCGTGATGAGGAAACCTATAATCCGGCGCTCGGGACGGGAGAGGTGGAATTGCGTGCGGATAAGCTGGAAATATTATCCGAAGCAGACCCACTACCGTTTGAAATTGAGGACCGCACTGTCGTGCGTGAGGAGTTACGGCTGAAATATCGATTTTTGGATTTGCGCCGTCCCGCTATGTTGGAGCATTTGAAGTTTCGTCATAAACTAACGAGAGTAGTTAGCAACTATTTAGATGAAAAAGGTTTTTTGTCGGTGGAAACCCCCATGTTGACAAAATCCACACCGGAGGGGGCGCGTGACTATCTGGTACCAAGTCGTGTACATTCAGGAACATTTTATGCGCTGCCGCAGTCGCCGCAAATTTTCAAACAACTGTTGATGGTGGGCGGCATAGAAAAATATTATCAGGTCAGCCGATGTTTCCGCGATGAGGATTTGCGGGCAGACCGTCAGCCGGAATTTACACAGGTGGATATGGAGCTTTCTTTTGTGGGGCAGGAGGAAATTTTGCAGCATTTGGAGGATACCTTCTGCTATTTAATGAAGGAGATGAAAGGAATTGACTTGCCGCGTCCCTTTCGGCGTATGACGTGGCAGGAGGCAATGGATTGCTATGGCAGTGACAAACCGGATTTGCGTTTCGATTTACCGATTGTGGACATCACAAAGCTTGCGGGAGCATGTGGATTTACAGTGTTTCGCAGCGCAGTGGAACAGGGCGGTGTTGTGCGGGCAATCAACGTGAAAGGAAAATCAGATTTTACCCGTAGCGAAATTGAAGAATTGACGAAAAAAGCGCTGTCCTTTGGAGCAAAAGGAATGGCATGGATTGCACTGCGACCGGACGGAGAAATCTATTCTGTTTTAACGAAATATTTTGATGAAGCACAAATGCAGCAATTGCTGAAACAGGTTGACGCAATCCCGGGCGATTTTATTCTGTTTTGCGCAGACAAACTTTCCACTGTGCGGCGGACGTTGGGCGGGTTGCGGCTGGAAATTGCTGCATTGCTGGGACTGTGCAGTGAGGAGGAATATCAGTTTTTAATTGTGACCGATTTTCCGCAGTTTGAATATTCCGAGGAGGAAGGGCGGTTTTTAGCAATGCACCATCCGTTTACCATGCCCTATGAAGAGGATATTCCCTATTTGATTTCCGATCCGGCGCGGGTACGTGCGCAGGCATATGACGTGGTGCTCAATGGAATTGAATTGGGCAGCGGCAGTATTCGGATTCATCGGCGGGACGTACAGCAAAAAATGTTTGAGGCATTGGGGTTTTCAGAGGAAGAAATTCAGAAACGGTTTGGCTTTTTTGTGGATGCCTTCCGCTACGGTACGCCGCCGCACGGCGGATTTGCATTCGGCTTGGACCGACTTGTGATGTTGCTTTGCGGCGCACCATCACTGCGTGATGTGATAGCGTTCCCGAAGACTAAAGAAGCAGCCTGCCTGATGACAGGTGCGCCGAATGTAGTAGATAAAGAACAACTGGAAATCTTGTCTCTGTCCTTAGGAATGCAGGAAATGCAGCAACAAACAAGAGATGCGGATATGTCAGGACAGAAAAACGTAATTGATGTGGGACACGTTGCACAGTTGTCTATGCTGTCGCTGTCTGGTGAGGAACAGAAGGCGATGGAAAAAGATATGGGAGATATTGTTACATTTGCAAATTCACTGGCGCAATATGATACGGAAGGGATTCCCATGACGGCGCATGTGCAGCCTATGCAAAATGTCTGGCGAGAGGACAGTAAAGAAGACAGCTTTAGCAGAGAATCGCTGTTGGCAAATGTTCCCATGCAGGAGGACGGCTATATTTTCGTTCCAAAAGTAGTAGAGTAAAGGAGGAAACAAGAATGAAACTAATAGATATGACAGTCGCAGGATTGGCAGCGGCACTACAAAACAAAGAAGTTTCCTCCCGGGAGGTCACAAGAGCATATCTGGATAACATTTCTGAGGCAGAGTCAAATATCGGCGCCTATATTACTGTCACGGGGGAGACGGCGATGCAGCAGGCACAGCGGATAGACGAAGCACGGGCGAAGGGAGAAGAATTTTCTAAACTGGCGGGCATACCAGCGGGGATTAAAGACAATATTTGCACCAAAGGGACACTGACCACCTGCGCTTCTAAGATGCTTTCCAACTTCATTCCGCCATATCAGGCAACCGTTATGGAACATTTGCAGGATACAGTCATGTTGGGCAAGATGAATATGGACGAATTTGCCATGGGCTCCACAACAGAGAATTCGTGGTATCATGTGACACACAATCCACGAAAACTGGACAGGGTACCAGGGGGCAGCAGCGGCGGCAGCGCAGCGGCAGTAGCGGCAGGACTTGCACCTTTTACGCTCGGGTCGGATACCGGCGGTTCCATCCGTCAACCGGCGGCATTTTGTGGTGTTGTGGGAATGAAACCGACCTATGGTAGTGTATCGCGGTATGGATTGGTAGCGTTCGCGTCATCACTGGACCAGATTGGACCATTGACAAAAAATGTCTATGACTCCGCTCTGGTGCTGAATGAAATCGTAGGCTATGATCGGCGTGATTCTACTTCTGTGAAGCGGAAGTATGAGGATTTCACAAAGCATATCGGCAGGGAAATCAAGGGCAAACGAATTGCACTGCCTAAAGAATATTTTGGCGAAGGGCTTGCGCCGGAGGTGAAAGAAGCGGTACTTGCGGCGGCAAAAAGACTGGAGGCACTCGGAGCGCAGATTGTGGAATTACCTATGCCAAGCTTAAAAGCGGCACTGCCTGCTTATTATGTCATTTCCAGCTCTGAGGCATCGTCAAATCTGGCACGGTTTGACGGCGTGAAATATGGATTTCGCGCACAGCAATATGATTCTGTGGAAGACCTCTATCGTAATACGCGCAGCGAAGGATTCGGTGCGGAAGTGAAACGGCGTATTATGCTGGGAACCTTTGCGCTTAGTTCTGGTTACTATGATGCTTATTATAAAAAAGCGTTACAGGTGAGGACGCTCATCGTACAGGAATTCCGACAGATGTTTGAGCAGTGCGATGCAGTGTTGGCACCTGTGGCGCCGACAACAGCATACAGAATTGGGGAGAAACGGGAAAATCCGCTGGAAATGTATCTGGGAGATGTTTATACTGTTCCGGTCAACATTGCAGGATTGCCCGCACTGTCTATGCCTTGCGGTATAGACGCGGAGGGCTTACCGATTGGTATGCAGTTAATTGGAAATGCATTTGAAGAAGCAAAACTTTATCAAATTGCCTACGCGCTGGAAGCGGCAATGCAGGAAGGGGGAAGCAGTAAATGATGCAGGATTATGAAATGGTGATTGGGCTGGAGGTTCATGTGGAACTCAAAACAGAAACTAAGATTTTTTGCAGTTGTTCTACGGCATTTGGCGCAGCGCCTAATACACAATGCTGTCCTGTCTGTATGGGGCTACCCGGCACGCTACCAGTGCTAAACCAAAAGGTGGTGGAGTATGCTGTGCGTGCAGGACTTGCCACACATTGCACAATTGCACGCTATTCCAAACAAGATAGAAAAAACTATTTTTATCCTGATTTACCCAAAGCCTATCAGATTTCCCAATATGACCTGCCGCTGTGCGAGCACGGATATTTGGAAATTCAAACATCGGAGGGCGAAAAACGTATTGGTATCACACGGATTCATATTGAGGAGGATGCCGGAAAATTGGTGCACAAGGAAGGCGGTGGGACGCTTTGCGATTATAACCGCTGCGGCGTGCCACTGATTGAGATTGTCAGCGAACCTGACATTCGAAGTGTGGAAGAAGCAAAACAATATGTGCGTAAGCTGCGTGCCATTATGATGTATACCGGTGTGTCAGATTGTAAAATGCAGGAAGGGTCCTTGCGCTGTGATATCAACCTGTCAGTGCGTAAAAAAGGAGAAACAGCATTTGGTACGCGCACAGAAATGAAAAACCTGAACTCGTTTCAGTTCATTGGTAAAGCAATTGAATATGAATTTGCAAGACAGGTAAAGGCACTGGAAGCAGGAGAAGAAATTGTGCAGGAAACAAGGCGGTTCGATCAGCAAAGCGGAAAAACATTTTCCATGCGCAAAAAAGAAAATGCAGACGACTATCGTTATTTTCCCGACCCCGATTTGATTCCGGTTATCACGGAACAAGCATGGCTGGAAGAAATGCAGCAATCTATTCCGCCGCTGCCGGATGACAGAAAGAAAAAATATATAGAACAATATGGTCTTTCTGTTGTGGATGCGGATTTACTCACTGCCGATTTGATAACAGCAAACTATTTTGAACAGGCAGCACAGGAATGCGGTAACCCCAAAACACTGGCAAACCTGATGCTTGGTGAACTGATGAAGTTGATACCGGCAGAGGCGGAGAGCATCCCCATCAGTGCAGCACATATGGCAGAACTGTGTGACCTGCTCGCAGAGGATAAAATTAATAACGGCACGGCAAAAAAACTGGTGAAACAGATGTGGCAGGAGGATAAGGCGCCATCTGTTTTGGCAGAAGAACAAAAGCTGTGGCAAATCAATGACCGGGAAGTGCTGCTGGATACTGTGCGCTGTGCGATAGCGCAGGACGAAAAATCTGTTGCAGATTTTCGAGCGGGAAAAACAAATGCGATAAAAGCGTTGATTGGTCGTGCCATGCAGGAAACAGGAGGACAGGCAAATCCAAAGTTGCTTGCAGAATTGATGGAAGGTGCGTTAAGAGTGGCAGAATAAAATCAAGTATAAATAGTGAAAGGAGCGGATTGCGTCTCGCTATTACTATGGGTGCTATAAATATCGGAAATGAAAGGAATTGATGAATTATTATACGGGAGCGTTTTGAAATGCTAACAGAAAAAAGTATTATTTTAATTTTGGGGTTGGCAAACAGCTTTGAACAAAATCAGTAAAAATGGACAATAAAAAAAGGAACCTCCTATGGTATTAAAATCATAGGGGGCTTTTTTGTACTGTCTACACAAGGGGATGCGGTTCGCTTTATACGCACTCTATTATTTTTTTGTGAAAGAAAAACGTGTATAATTAAGTGGTGCACTTTAGTGCTTATTCAGTCAAAAATAATATTTTTGGGAATTAAAATAAAGTCGCCTGAAATACTGATTTTAAGCGGTTATTCATTGTCGGGAGCAGAAGGACTTGAAGCTGCATAGCAACCCCAGCTTGCGGTAGACGAAATTGTCTAACGGCTTACCATCCTGACAATTTTGACCGTGGCGCCAGCGACAACACGCTGTATCCGCCCTGAGTGACGTTCGATGCCGCTGCACGGTACGTGGTTTTGAAGACGGTTTGTGAACATGAAAACCGTTCAAAATTTTGCCTCGTTGAGCCGTTTGTAAGTCCTTGTAAATTGAATTCCGCACGGTTTGATGCTTTATTAATGATGTTGGAAAATCTCTGAAAAGTTCTTGCATTTTTATCTAAATCCCATATCAAAAAATGAGCCGCTATAAACAAAGAAACGGGGTTATGTATTTAAGAGCTTTTTCAAAGAGAAATCAAGTATCAGAGATTTGCGTTCAGCCAACATTGTTTTATAGAACGTTTTTGCAAATTGGTGGTATAGGGGGTGTCATCAACGATTTTATTGATTTCATTCATATCAATTTTTGGAACAATCTTTTCTGCATTACCACAAATTACAGCACTTTATCAACAGGCATCTTTGAAGTAAATTCTTCGGCGAAGACTAATTTTGCATATCTTGCAGCTTTTTAATTTGCGGCACAAGTGTGCGAGCGCTGTCACACCGAGCCTCAAACAAAATTTTGAGCGTATTCGCCATAAGTTCGTTGTGCGCTTCGCATGATAATAGATTCTTCAATTCTTTGATTGCTTCTGCGCCGTCTTGTTCCATAGTTTCGGAATATTTTAGCCGTTTGATGTAGTCCAGACCGGCAATCATACACCACGCATCAAAGTATCTCTGCAAAAATTTTTTATCTTGGATAACACTGTTTAATATCTCTAAATATGCAATAAAACGATCTTTTTCCTTTCCGCAAAGCACGCTGTGATACGCAAAATCAAAATGATATGGAATCACATTCAGCCCGATTTTATCCGCGGAAATTTCCAGTTCCGCCATATAGCCATAATGCCAAGTTGTTGTCGCAGGGTTCTCATGGGGAAAAAAGAAATTGCCCATGCTATATACAATCGGTTTTCCCTGATAAAACTCATATCCCTGCGGACAATGGGTATGCATGGCGATGACCGCCCCTGCGCCTAAATCGATAAAATGTCGGTATAACTCCACCTTTCCCGGCGAGGGAAACGGATTATGTTCATTTCCGCCATGGAAATAAATAATCGGTATGCTGCCACTGCTTTTTGCAAGTTGAATTACCTTAGTTACCAATTCCAAACGATATCCGGCGGCGCCGGCTGTGTTTTCCGTGGCAATTCCAAATTCGTTTTCACAAACCGCAAACACAGCGACTTTTATTCCGTCCTTACTAAACTCTGCCGGGCGATATGCTTCTTCTATATTTTTACCTGCCCCGATACACATGTATTTCTGCTGCAAAAGCTGCATTGTGTGATTCAGCGCCCGTTCGCCGAAATCTCCTGCATGATTATTAGCAAGACCAACTGCTGTCGGGCAAAGTATATCGATATACTCCAAAAAACTGTCCTCCGAAATTAGATTCGGACCGGTTTTGACAATAGGTGTATATTGTTTTTTCTCTCCAACGATATTCTCCAAATTCAGTATGCTGAAATCTGAGGCATGGAAATACTCCGCAGTTTCACGCATAGTTTCACATACTTGCGTTCTCTGTGGAAAACGAGAAAAGTAGTTAAAAGAAATATCGGAAGCAAACAAAATTTTCATGGCTTTTCGCCCTCCTTGAATTTTATATTCTCGCAGCTTAGCCGAAATTTTTACTTTGATAATAACGGTCAGTTGCGGTTTATCACTTAAAACAGAATCATGTAGTATCAATTAGATTATAAGCAAAGGAGGGGCGAAGTGCGCACGGCACATGGGGTTCAACGCTCCTTTGCTTAATATACTATAATGTCAATATCTTTGTCAAGCATGAAATGACTAAAATCCGCGATATCGCAGGCTTAATGTAAAAAAAGTTTATATAATCGAAAAATCGTTGATTTACTTTTTGGGTATATGGGTGATAAAATACTATCAAAAAAACAGAAAGTGCAGATGATTGAAGTTGAAAATCATAAAAATATATTTTTTTCTGACTGCCGGAGCCTTATTAGAGACGATTGGGATTTACTTTTTTAGATTTCCAAATAAATTTTCTGTCGGCGGCGTATCGGGACTATCTATCATATTGAGTCATTTCTTTGCGAGTTTTACACCCGGAACCTTTATGCTTGCGGTAAATATTATTCTACTGATTGTTGGTTTTATTGTTGTAGGAACGGAATTTGGATTTCGAACAGTTTATTGTTGCGTGCTGATATCGCTCAGTACGCGTCTGCTGGAGATGATATGTCCGCTTTTCGCGCCGCTGACAACCTTGCCGCTGCTGGAGATGATTTTTGCGATTTCTTTGTCAGGACTGGGCGCGGCAATCCTGTTTCATTACGGGGCAAGCACGGGAGGAACCGACATCGTTGCCATGATACTGAAAAAGTATTTGAAAACCAATATCTCAAAAGTTTTGTTTGCTGTGGATTGTATCATCGTAATGTTGACCTATTTTGTATTCGGTATGGAAACATGGCTGCTCTGCATATTGGGTATGACTACAAAGATATTAGTACTTAACAATATGTTGGAAAGGCTGAATTCCTCTAAGTATTTTACCATTGTCACCACTGAGGGTGAAGCGGTATTATATTATATCACAAATGAATTACATAAGGGGGCAACGATTAGTGATTCATTCTGCGGCGGTTTTTCCAATGATGGGAAAAGCGTGATTTTAACAGTTTTAAGTCGAAGAAACGCTTTATTTGTGAAAAACTATGTGAAATCAGTGGATCCGCAGGCGTTTGTGATTGTTTCAACAACCAGCGATATTATCGGAAAAGGGTTTCGCGAATGTATATAGATATATAAAAAGGAGATAAAAACAGTGAAAAGAATATTATTCCAAGGCGATTCGATAACCGACGCGGGTCGCTCCAGAGAAAATGATGAATGGAAGGGCAGAGGCTACGCCACTCTTGTTTCCGCCAAGTTAGGATTTGACGAACCGAATCAATATGAGTTTTTCAACCGCGGAATCGGCGGGAACCGCAGCATTGATTTGCTCGCAAGGATAAAAAGTGACGTCATTAATCTAAAGCCGGATATTATGAGCATTTTAATTGGCGTCAACGATGTGTGGCACGAATTTGAACTTCAAAACGGCGTGGATACGGAAACATACGCAACCTATTACAATATGATAATCGAGCAGACAAAAAAGGCGCTGCCGAATATTGAAATGATGATACTGGAACCGTTTGTGTTAAAAGGAACGGCAACCGAGGAGTTTTGGGACAGGTTTCGTCCGGAAGTGGAAAAAAGAGCGGTGGCGGCAAAACGTATTGCGGAAAAATATAATTTGTCGTTTATACCTTTGATGGAAAAATTTGACCGGGCGGCACAACTTGCGCCCAGCGAGTATTGGCTCGCCGACGGCGTACATCCGACCGCCGCCGGACACGAACTTATCGCCAGAGAATGGATAAAGGAGTATAAAAAGCTATGAAAATACCTGAAATATTAACTGCGCTGAGTGGGGAACGAATTACATCAACGGCTATGTGGGAAAAACACCGCAGGGACGAAATTTACACAATGTTTGAAAATTTCGTATACGGTGTTGCGCCGGAATGTCCGAAGGATATGCACTTTTCCGTTAAAACCATAGAGCGTGAACACAACATCGCGCAAAAGAAAGCAGAGATAATTTTTCCGAATTTCAAAATTAGCGCGGATATCTTTCTCAGGGCGGGAAACACGCAAAAACTGCCGGCATATCTGCTCTGTATGCACCAGTTTGAGGAGGAAAGCTGTAACATAGACGAGGAATTGGATTTTGAAATCGTTCCGATTTTGGATATTGTGGGACGCGGCTATGCTGTGGTGACAATGAAAACAAGCCAAATCTGTCCGGATGTATTCACAAATGAGCCATACGGAGACGGAATTTTTAAATGGATTGATTATTCGAAACGGGACAATTCATGGTCAATTATTGCGTCATGGGCATGGGGACTTAGCCGTGTTATGGACTATCTGCAAACGGATAAGGATATTGACGAAAACCGCGTCGCGGTCATCGGACATTCGCGCAGCGGCAAAACCGCACTGTGGGCAGGCGCGTCCGACAAACGCTTTGCCATGGTCATTTCCAACGATTCAGGCTGTACGGGCGCGGCAATGACCAGAGGGAAAAAGGGCGAACACGTCAAGGATATCAACGACGCTTTTCATTGGTTCTGTGAAAATTATATAAAATATAACGATGATGAGGACATGCTGCCTGTAGATCAGCATATGCTGCTTGCGCTTATTGCCCCGCGCCCTTTATATGTCGCCAGTTCCTCACTGGACGAATGGGCGGATCCGGACAGCGAACTGCGTTCCTGTTGTTTTGCTTCGGAGATATATAAGCTGTACGGATTAGAAGGTGTAATCGTACCCGAAAGCATTGAAGAAAATATTCCTTATCATGGTGGCATGATTGCATATCACTGTAAAACCGGTGAACACGGTTTGACAAAGCAGGACTGGAATTTATTCCTGGACTTTGCGGATATGCATTTAAAATAACACATAGAGAATGTTATAAATTTTCGTGAAGTGAACAGGACTTGCATTGAATCCAATAAGCTATGCGGCAAGTGTTATTGTTGCAGGAGCAAAATTGGACGTTTCTATGAAAGCGTAGTCGGCATATATTTCACAAACTGTTGTATTGCCATACCGCGGTGAATCAGTGTATCCTTGTCTTGAATTCGGCTGATGACCGGTGGTGCGAATATTCTCTGCTGTCCGCGTGAATGACATGACTTTCAGCTAAATTGGTAAGTCATGTCATCAGTTTTTAAATTTCCCTCACCGGAAAAGGCGAGGGAAATTTTAGTTTGGGTATATCCGTATCTGATGCACCGGTACATTCCTTTTTTATCTTGAAAATGGCTAAAATTCAGTATATAGCGGGTGTACTACAGAAAAAGTTTATATAATCGAAAAATCGTTGATTTACTTTTTATTGTATTGATAGTAAAATGAAAGTATAAACAGAGAAAATAAAATGTATGAGAAGAGGTTACAACCATGAAACTTTCGGAAATTAACATCAGAGACCCTTTTATTTTGTTATATGAGGACAAGTATTATATGTATGGGTCACGAGTGGGCGAGCAAAAAGGATTTGATGTGTATATAAGCGATGATTTGACAGATTGGAGTAATCCTATATCAATATTTGAATACTATGACGGATTTTGGGGAACAAATCAGTTCTGGGCGCCGGAGGTGCATTTGTATCATAACACATTTTATATGTTTGCATCGTTTCGGGATGATGAAAATCATAGGGGAACGGCAATCCTTACATCAAAAACACCAGATGGTAAATTTCAAGAACATTCTGAAGGCGCTGTAACACCGAAAGAATGGTCTTGCCTTGATGGAACGCTATATATCGAAGATAAAACACCGTATATGATTTTTTGTCATGAATGGACGCAAA
>CATIYX010000107.1 GCA_949739095.1 uncultured Clostridia bacterium
AACATATTTATCGCTGAAAATTGGCATGGACCGTATGTATGTCATCAAAGATATGGAGGATTTTTTTGCCCACATTAAGGAAGGAAAATCTATCACTTTTGGAAAACAATTTGTTTTCCGCCCTGCCACGTTTGCATTTGCTCCTGATACTGCGGGACTGATGGAATATTTGCAGCTTTTGTATACGGTGCACAGCAGACAGTCTATGGGACGAAAAATGTTGCTGGATGAAGCGCACAAAAAGAAAATTTTTCAGGAATTGGCAAAAGCAAGAGATGTGGAAATTTATCTGAACCAGCGGCTAAAGCTGCACAGTAGAATCCGGAAAGCGGATTTACCGCTGGGTATTCAAATATTAAAACAAGACGGGCATTTTGTTTTGGGCTATGAAGAACTAAGTGAAACAGTTCTTCTGGCGAATGATGGTAGCGCTGTGCTCTATGATGATGATATTTATGTGCTCAGTACGCCACAGGCGAAAATGGTGTCGCTGCTCTACCGGTCGTCTCTTGCCGATGGACGCTACCGCATTGATTTTAACGATGCAGAACGGGAGCTTTTGGTAGCACAAGTTGTGCCGAGATTGAAAACAGGTTTTCATTTGGATATTGACGACACGATTAAACAGGACCTTATCATGGAGGAACTGGTGATTAAAATGTATTTGGATGCGGACCGCGGCGGAAGAATCGTGGGACGTGTGCTGTTTTGCTACGGCGCAATTCAGTTCAATCATTTTGCGGGAGAACTGCCGAATACAGAAAAGGTTTTGATACGGGACCGTCGTAGTGAAAATGCATTCATGAAGCTGCTTGCCGGTCAGGGATTTTTTGTGGAAAAGGGACAAATTGTGCTGGAAAAGGAAACACAGCTCTATGAGTTTCTGCGTGAGGGTGTGGAAGAAGTCCAGAAAAAAGCGCAAGTGTTTTACAGTGATGGTTTTACGAAATTAAAAATTCATGCACCGTCCAAAACAAGCGGTGCGGTGCGTATCAATAATGATGGATTGCTGGAATTTTCTTTTTCCTTTGATGATTTTTCGCAGGAAGAATTAGCGCAGATTTTTCGGGATATTCAAGGTAAGAAAAAATATCACCGTTTGAAAAATGGAACATTTGTGGATTTGACAGCGGCAGGACTGCGCAGTGCCTATGATATGCTGCAAAATTTGGATGTACAGGCGGCGGATGCGAAAAAGCCGGTCGTTGTTCCAGCATACCGCGCGTTCTATTTGGAAAAGATGATGGAGACGGGACACAGAATTCAAACAGACGAGGGATTTCGTGCGCTGATAGAACGCGTCATTCAGCCGGAAAATCAAGATTTGCAGCCACCGGAGCAGGTGCGGTGCGTGATGCGGGACTATCAGGTGGCAGGGTTTAAATGGTTTGAAATGCTGGCGGCGTGTGGCTTCGGCGGCATTATGGCAGACGATATGGGACTCGGAAAAACGCTGCAAACGATTGCTTTTTTGGCGGCGGAATATGAAAAACATGGCGTTCCTTCGCTGGTGATAGCGCCGACGTCGCTGATTTTCAACTGGCAGGCGGAATTTGAAAAATTTATGCCGGACATCAAAGTGAAAGTGGTACATGGGCAGCCGGAGGAGCGGCGACAGATACTGCAGGATATCAGCGATTATCAGGTCATTATCACATCCTATGGAATGATTCGGAGGGATTTGCCCTACTACCAGGAACATAGTTTTGATTATTGTATCATAGACGAGGCGCAACACATTAAAAATCCAAACACGTCTGGTGCCAAAGCGGTAAAAAGCATACGTGCCAATGGGTATTTTGCTTTGACAGGCACGCCCATTGAGAACAACCTGACAGAGCTTTGGTCCATTTTTGATTTTGTGATGCCTGGGTACTTATTGGGACGGACAAAATTCCGTCGGCTGTATGAAATACCAATTGTGCGTCACAAAGACCGTGTAGCGCTGGAAAGTTTGCAAAAACAAATTAAACCGTTTATCATGCGGCGGCTGAAAAAGAACGTGCTGAAAGAGTTGCCGGAGAAAATTGAAAGCTATATGGTTTGTGATTTGAACGAAGAACAGAAACGGCTGTATTTGGCGTATGCAGCGCAGGCAAAAGCGGATATTGTGCGTCTCGGAGAAGAAAAAGGGTTCGGGAAAAGTCGAATTGAAATTTTATCTATCATTACCAGGCTGCGGCAGCTTTGCTGCCATCCTGCGATGTTTATAGAGGATTATCAGGAGGGAAGCGGCAAATTAGATGCGCTGGTGGAAGTGGTGGAAAATGCACTGCAATCGGGACGGCGGATTTTGATTTTCTCGCAGTTCACTTCCATGCTGAATATCATCTCTGAAACATTGAACCGCATGGAAGTGGAGCATTTTTATTTGGACGGCAGCGTAAGTAGTGTGAAAAGGCTGGACATGACTTATGCGTTTAACCACGGAATGCGCGATGTGTTTCTGATTTCCCTGAAAGCAGGAGGGACAGGGCTCAATCTGGCAACGGCGGATATGGTGATTCATGTGGATCCGTGGTGGAATCCGGCGGTGGAGAATCAGGCGACAGACCGCGCGCACCGAATCGGACAGAACAAAATTGTGCAGGTGATGAAGCTGGTGACACGTGGTACCATTGAAGAAAAAATCTGCCGATTGCAGGAGAGAAAACAAGAAATGATAAATTCCGTTGTAGAGGATGGCGAAATGATGCTTTCATCCATGACATTAGATGAAATACAGGCGTTATTTGAGCTGTAATAAATTTGCTTTAGGAGGAAAACCATGTTTGATAAGCTGGATTTTATAGAGGAAAAATATCAGGACCTGAATGAAAAAGTCAGTCAGCCGGAAGTGATTGCTGATACCCAGACGTGGACAAAATATTGTAAAGAGGTGGCGTCGCTCACGCCAATTGTAGAAAAATATCGGGAATATAAAAAAGCGAAAAACGATTTGGAGGAAGCGCGGCAATTGTTAGAGGAAAAGCCGGATAAAGAACTGAAGGAAATGGCAGAATTGGAAATGGAGGACGCCAAAGAACGAATCGAATCCATTTCCGAGGAACTGAAAATTTTGCTGTTGCCGCAGGACCCCAATGATGATAAAAATGTTATTATTGAAATCCGCGGCGGCGCGGGCGGCGACGAAGCGGCGTTGTTTGCAGGCAGTCTGTTTCGTATGTATAGCATGTATGCGGAAGCAAACCGCTGGAAAACGGAACTCATTGACCAAAACCCAACAGAACTCGGCGGATTTAAAGAAGTTGTGTTTCAGGTGTCGGGGAACATGGTATATAGCAAGCTGAAATTTGAAAGCGGCGTACACCGTGTGCAGCGTGTGCCGGAAACGGAAGCGGGCGGACGGATTCATACGTCTACGGTAACGGTGGCAGTGCTGCCGGAGGCAGAGGAAGTGGATTTGGAAATCAATCCTACGGACTTACGTATTGATGTTTATCGGGCGAGCGGAGCAGGTGGACAACACGTTAACAAAACGGAATCTGCAGTACGCATTACACATATGCCGACCGGAATTGTGGTAGCGTGTCAGTCGGAGCGTTCACAATTGCAAAACAAGGAATCCGCCATGAAAATTCTACGGTCGCGTATCTATGAAGCGATGCAGGCAAAACAGGCGCAGGAACTTGCGGACGAACGTAAAAGTCAGGTGGGAACGGGCGACCGCAGCGAACGAATTCGTACTTATAATTTCCCGCAGGGGCGCGTAACAGACCACCGGATTGGGCTGACGCTGCACAAGTTGGAGGCGGTACTTAACGGACAGCTCGACGAAATTATCGAAGCGCTGATTACAGCCGACCAAAGTGAAAAATTGAAACAGCAGGATTAAAGAATATAAAAAAACATAGAGAAAAGACTTAAGATAAGCAAAAAAGGAGGTGAAACAGCAAATGACAAAACGGATTGCGGCAGCGGATAAAAAGGGGATTATGGAGGCGGCAGAAAAACTCCGTCAGGGTGAACTGGTTGCATTTCCAACGGAAACCGTCTATGGACTTGGCGCCAATGCGCTGATTGCAGAGTCTGTTGCGGACATTTACAAGGCGAAAGGTCGTCCATCGGATAACCCTTTAATTGTCCACATTGCGCAGATGGAACAAGTGGAAGCATTTGCGGAGGTACCGGAATCGGCACAAAAGTTGTTTGACTGTTTCACGCCGGGGCCATTAACGGTTATTTTACCGAAGAAAGAAGGCATTCCGGATATTGTGACAGCGGGGCTGGGTAGCATTGCCGTGCGCATTCCGGAACATGAAACGGCAAGAGAACTGATTCGGTTGGCGGGCGTGCCGATAGCCGCACCTAGTGCAAACCGTTCTGGTAGCCCCAGCCCGACGGATGCGGATAGCGTTTTGCAGGACATGGATGGGCGT
>CATIYX010000108.1 GCA_949739095.1 uncultured Clostridia bacterium
CTGTGGTAAAAAAGTGTGTCCGCTGCCCGCGCCATCACTCAGCGCGTGCAGGACAGCGGCTTCCATGCGCTGGCGGCTCGCAGGGTCAAACGACAGCGATGCCGCAATTTTATCTGCTGTGGAGAAGGTGATACCATCAATGTCATTGCAAAGTACATAGGGATTTTCTTGAATTTTTTCTAATGCGTCTTCACCCAGCATACGGAAAATTTTGTATGCCATGTTAGTGCTGACGCCGTTTTTGCCCAAAAACACAACGAGTTCAGAAATGGCTTCACTGCTGATAAATTCTGCATGGATTTTGGATGCTTTGTCCATAGAAATACCGGAAATGCGCGCCAGCTTTCCGGGTTCCTCGCGCATGATACGCAGCGTGTCCGCGCCAAATGCCTCCACAATTTTTTGCGCCGTTTTTGCGCCAATACCATGAATTACGCCGGAGGAAAGAAAAATCAAAATATCCTCGGCGGTCTCCGGCAATATCTTTTCATAGTGTTCTACTTTGAATTGTTCGCCATATTCCATGTGCATGACCCAACTGCCGGTCAGTTGCAGTTTATCTCCGGGCGCGACAAACGGCAAGCAGCCGACAATCACCACATCGTCTTGTTCTTCCGTGACAAATTCACAAACCATATATCCGTTTTCACGGTTTTCAAAAATGATGTCTGCTATCATTCCGCTTAAACTCTCCATGCCGTTTATCTGACCTTTCTGTTTTGTGCTTGCACATTTGCTACCATACAAGCCTTTTTCCTATATTATATCGAAAAACGTACGTTTGTTCAATAGCAAATGAGATATTTTTTTTGTACGCGGAACCAAAATAGCAGGAGAATCGTCTAATAGAGTAGTAAAATTTTGCTTACATAAGCATAAAGAAGGGGATAGACAACATGAAAAAAGGAATGAGTATGGTTTTAGCGTGTCTCATGCTACTGGGAAGTTTTGGCGCGGCGGCGCAGACAGAGACCTGCAAAATCGGGACACTGGACGTGCCTTATCAGGAGCAGGCGGCGGAGCAACTGCAAGCGCTGGGACTGATGAAAGGAACGGAAAATGGGTTAGCGTTGGAAGAGGAGGTTACACGCGCGCAGGCAGTGACAATGATTGTGCGTCTGCTGGGCGAAACAGTAGAAGAACAGGAAAATCCGTTTGCGGACGTTCAGGGACATTGGGCGCAGGACACCGTTGCTTATGCGGCGGGAAATGGCTATGTCAAAGGCGTAAGCGAAACAGCGTTTGAGCCGGAACGCGGTGTGACAGGACAGGAATTTACCGCCATGCTGTTGCGGGCATTCGGCTATGCGGCGGAATCGGATACTGCCTATGAAATGGGCGTTGCGTCGGGTATGCTGCTCAACAACTACAGCAAAGCGGCGGTGGAACAGGCGGACTATGCGCTGATTCGCAGCGATTTGGCGAATATCTGCAATGGTGCGCTGCTGGCAAAAACAGCGGACGGTGAAGCGGTGATGGATGTGCTGATTGCAAAAGGCGTGTTTACAGAAGAACAGTGGAAAACGGTTATGACACAAGAAGAGAATTTGAAAAACACAGGCTTTGCCTGGAAAATGAACGAACAAATGCCGCAGGATGAAAATTATATGTTTTCACCACTAAGCATTAAAATGGCGTTTGCTATGGCGGCAAACGGCGCGGCGGGAGAAACACAGCAGGAGATTTTAAACGCGCTGGACATTGACAATTTGGACGTGTTTAACACGCAGGCGGCACAGTTGATGGAAACCTATAACGCGGAGGACGAACTCAAATTGCAGGTTGCCAATTCCATTTGGCGCAATACAGATAAAATGCAGGGGCTGTCCTTTGCCTCCGATTATCAAAAGAAGGTTGAGCAGTTCTATTGGGGAACGGCGGCAGATGTGACAAACGCAAATGCGGTGGATATGGTGAATGGATGGGTAAAGGAACATACGAACGGAAAAATAGATAGCATTATTCAGGACAGTGATTTTTGGGCAATGTTGGTGAACGCGGTCTATTTCAAAGGAACATGGGCAAATCAATTCTCAAAAGGTGCAACGAGACCGGATACCTTTGTGAGCCGTGACGAAAAAGAGACGGAAATAGATTTCATGCACCGGACAGCATACATGGATTATTATGCGGACGACAACATGCAGATGGTGCGCCTGCCGTACCTGGGTGCGAATATCAGCATGTATGTAGCTTTAACAGACCAGCCGGGCAGCAATTTGGAACAGGCAGCGGAGAATATGAGCAGAAGCTATGTTGCTCTGTCCCTGCCGAAATTTCGTACGGAATATTCCACTTCACTAAATGAAATGATGAAAACTATGGGGGTGCAGAAGGCGTTTATAGACCCTGCGTCTGCAAATTCCGCGGCAGATTTCAGCCCTATGATTGGAGAACAACTGTTGTTTATTGATTCTGTGCTGCACAAAACTTATATTGACGTAGATGAAAAAGGAACGGAAGCGGCAGCGGTTACAGGGATTATGGCGGGAGCTACGTCTGCACATATACCTGATCCGGAACCGATTGAATTCAAGGCGGACCATCCCTTCACCTATTTTATCCGTGACGACGCGTCGGGAGAAATTTTGTTCCTGGGACAGTATGCCTTTGCAAAATAAAACAAAAAGCCCTGTGCCTTGCGGCACATGGCTTTTTGTCAGTTTGTAACAGTATATGAGCAGACCCTACATTTTCGGTGTCTGTTCATATACTAGTTTAAAGATGTTTGAAATCCAGACGCAATGCGATGTCGTCACTGTAGCGGCTGAACGGATTCATGATACAAAGCGTGGTTACCTTGTCGCCCACTTGGTATTTTCCGCCTTCATATCCGATATAGCCGTCTTTAGCGTGTCCGCAAATCAATCTGTCTTCTTCTGTATAGCCCTCCTGTTTTTCAATGACTGCGACTGCTGTATCCACAACGAGCAGTCCGAAACGCGGTCCATCATAGGAGCCGAAGTTGGTGAACCAACAAAGGCTCATGACAATGCTGGCGGCTACGTAGAATCCGGCGAAAGTTGCGATACAAACCCCTAATTTCTTTTTGCTTGACATAATGTCTCCTCCCAATAACCCGTTTTGTTCTTTTTTGATGAAAATTGTCGGAATTTCTGGAAAATTATATCAAAACAAACTGGAAAAGTCAATAATAATAATAAAAAATATTTTATGACTTATTGAATGAAATAATAATTTTTATGCAGCTTTTATATATTTTTGTTCATTTCTGTAACAAAAAAGAAATATGTGTTACAATAGTCACATAGGATAAAAGATGATAAAGCTTTGGCATGGAATTTTAGACAACACCAAGAAAAGGAGGGGGCGTATGCGCAGATGGATAGCTTGTTTGCTGGCGGCATTTGTGATATTGTCGGTAGAAGATGCAGGCGCACAGTCCCAGCAGTATTATAGAGCGCAATTGCAGGAGCGGGCGGCAATTTTTTATACGGCGTTGCTGGACAATCTGGAAATCATGAAAACACAAGCCGGAGAGGTGGAGCTAACGGACTATTTTTCCGATAATAGCAGCATTGCGGATACGGGCGGAATGATTCGGAATTTGACGGCTGCCTGCCGTGCACTGGAATATGACTATCCGGAATTATTTTGGCTGAGTAGCGCGCAAATCCGTATGCGTACTACGAAAATTACGCGGGGAGATACGGTGCTGCGTTATCAGTTGCGGATAGAGCCACAGGAAGGCGGAAACTATTTTGCGGAAGGATTTGACCGAAACAATGTGGCGGAAAAGCTGGCGCAGACGGAAGCGGCGGCGGATAGGATTGCGGCGGAAGCGGCGCAGCAGGAGACGGATTATGGAAAAATCCGCGCCGCGCACGATATCTTGGTGCGGGAAACTAGCTATGACGAAGAGCAGCAAAAAACGTCTCATTCAGCCTATGCCGCGCTGGTAGAACACAAAGCGGTTTGTGACGGCTATGCGGGGGCATTTCAAATGGTGATGGAGCGGTTGGACATTCCTTGTATTTCCATCGTAGGAGAAGCGCACGCGGACGGAAAGACAGAGGCGCATATGTGGAATGCAGTACAGTTGGACGGAAAGTGGTATGGCGTGGATGTGACATGGGATGACCCTGTGCCGGTGGATGGAAAGTTTGAGATGCTGCGTCATACTTATTTTTTGCTGGGCGAGGATGCCATGAACGATAGCCATACGCCGCGATTCACGTTTTTTGAAGGAGGTCCTGCATATGAATTGCCGACGCTGCATTCGCGTAGTTATATGGCAGAGCAATTAAACAATTTGTGGGAACGGTTTTTAGCATGGTTAGGCAAACAAAAGTCGAATCTCATGTGATCCCCAGGGCAGATTTTTTTGTATGACATATAATATTCGACTTTTTGTTTGCCTAGATAGTTGGTATGTTTGGCAACTGATAGGAAGATAGACGTTAATGAAAAACAATCTATATATGAAAAGAGCCAAGGCTGTGCCTTGGCTCTTTTCATATATAGATTGTTTTATTGGTTGCCCCGTGCCGCTTCTAAAAACGGCTGGTCGCAGGCTTCGTAGCATACCGCTTCTGCCGGAAGTTCCAGATATAGAAACGGGTCCACCTTTTCTCCGTTGCTCCAGACAGCGAAATCCAGATGGTTTCCGGTCACGTAGCCGGTACTGCCAACGGTTCCTACCGATTCGCCGCACACTACATGGTCACCTACACTGACAGAAATGTCTGCAAGGTGCGCGTAGTGTGTTGAAATGCCGTTGCCATGGTCCAGCACGACAATGTTGCCATAGCCGCTGTAACGGTTGCCGC
>CATIYX010000109.1 GCA_949739095.1 uncultured Clostridia bacterium
CCACAGCGCTTTTGATATTCAGGAAACTGCCAAAGCCGCCGGCAATATAAAAAGCATCAATATCTTCGTATCGCATCTCCGCCACGTGAAGCAGCGTTTCAATTCCGGCGCGGATGGCGGATTTTGCCAGCTGAAATTTGCGCACATCCTCGGGCGACAGATAGACGCCGCTTTCGTCAAAATAAAACGCGTTTTCCATATATCCGTTTTCATCAATCACGCTAAGTTTCAGCAGCGCCGCGATAGCGTCCACCAGACCGGTTCCGCAAATACCGATTGGCGGCTGCCCATCAATGGTGGTAAATGAAAGTTTGCTGCCGTTTTCAAAAACTGCCTGAATTGCTCCCGATACCGCCGGCGTTCCGCAGGAAATACCCGCCCCTTCAAAACAGGGACCTGCCGCCGTGGAGCAACAAAGCAGTTTTTCACCATGTTTTAACACCATTTCACCATTTGTTCCAATATCAATTAACAAGCTTCTTTCCTGTCCCATCATGCCGCTTGCCAGCACAGCCGCAGTCACGTCCGCGCCGACAAATGCCGAAATACAGCGCATGAGATACGCATTTTCCTGCCACGTGCCAAACAGTGTTTCGGCAACATAGGGCGCGACCGCCAGCGATGCCGGATTGGTTTTTGTCAGCAAATGCAGCATTGCTGTGTTGCCGCAAATAACACATTTTTGGATAGAAAATCCTTCCGTTAATTTGTGAATCGCTTCATGCACACGCTGGAAAAGGTTGTCTGCATTACCGACGGCAAAAGCGTCAATACGCGAAATAACGTCGGCTCCAAATTCACTTTGCGTGTTAGGAACACAAATGGATTTCACCAGTTCACACGCCGGAAACCGATAGATATATCCTGCAATGGTAGTCGTACCAATGTCAACCGCCGCGCCATAGCCTTCCTGCACAAGCGGATTCCTCTTAAAATCCCGTATTATACCATCAGTTATCCCTTGAACGGAACGGATGGCGGTGGTATAATCAATAGTGGAATCAGAAGCAATCATTGTTTTGCAGGACAAAACCTTCTTGCCATTCAAATCGATGGCGCATTTACCGCAAACGCCTCTTCCGCCGCAGGGTTTTGCCTGAATGATACCGGCATCGGCAAGCACTTGCGCGGCAAGCACTTCCTGCTCATATTCCTGTGTGAAACATTGGTCTTTTGTTTGGATGGTTACTGTAAACAACGCAGACACCTCGCAATCTTTCTTCTATCATACTAGATTTTATTGCTTTTTTCAATTCCATTGCAAAAAGAATCAAATATTTTACAAAAAAGAATAACAAGTTTCTATCATTTGGCGGTCAAAACGAATAAAATAAAACTTGAAAGGATGAACCCCTATGCTTAACAAGCGTATGCAGCATTTTTCAGCGCTGCTCGGCATTGACACGAATCTTTTTGACGTTCGGCTGAAAGAGTTTTCGGTGTTCGGCAACACCTTTTGCAGCCGCTGTCCCCACCGCTGTGATTATAAAAACACGCATCTCTATGGCTGCTATGAATCAGTGCGCTGGGACAACAAATATATTTACTACTGCCCTATGGATTTTATTTTTGTTGCTGTTCCGGTTGCTGATGAATTTGATATTTTAAGCAGCGGGGTTATCCTCGGTCCGATTCTGATGGGCGATTTGGAGGATTTTGAAGAGACCTATTCCCTGCCGCACATGGAAACTGCCAAGGTAAACGATTTAGCGGAAATTGCTTCCGCTGTATTTTGTACTGTTTTGGAGGAAACCATGCCGGACGCGACCGCTGATTTTCTCAACACGATTTATCGGGAACTGGAAATATTGCCGGAAAACGGCAATTACCCTATCGACCTTGAGAAAAAATTACAATCTGCAATTACCGACGGCGATGGAAAAAGTGCACGAGAATATTTAAACCGGCTTTTGGGTGAAATCTTTTTTCAGTCTAACGGTGATTTTGGCGTCATTAAAGCGCGTGCACTGGAGCTTTTGGTGCTGCTTTCCCGTTCCGCAATTGAAGGCGGCGCGGACTCTTCGCAGATATTCCATCTGAATAATAACTATATTAAAGAAATTGACCGGTTTGACAGTCTGGAAAAACTAAGTCTTTGGCTGTCCAGCGTCATCAACCGTTTTGTCAGCTATGTTTTTGAATTTGGCGACATTAAACACGCAGATACCATGCACAAAATCACTGCATTTATTAAAAGCAACTATATGCATAAAATTTCGCTAGGCGATATTGCGGAGCATGTTTATATGAGCAAATCCTATATCAGCAAGATTTTCAATGAAGAAATGCATATGAGTATTTCTTCTTATATTAACAAAGTCCGTATTGACAAAAGCAAACATTTGCTTTTGGACGATTCCATGACAATTGCCGATATCGCAAGTCTGACCGGTTTTGAAGACCAAAGTTATTTTACCAAACAGTTCAAAACCGCAACGGGTCTTTCTCCGAAAAAATTCAGGGAACGGCACACAGCGGTTACATAAAAAACAAGGAGAAACGCCATGAGTATTTTAAACGAAATCAGTACGCTGCTGCAAAAGGGCAGAGCGCCTAAAGTGAAAGAATTGGTGGAACAAGCGATTGCAGAAGGCATTGCGCCGCAGGAAGTTTTGGAGGAAGGACTGCTCAGCGGTATGTCCATTGTCGGAGAAAAGTTCAAAAAGAACGAGGTATTTGTGCCGGAGGTGTTGATTGCTGCGCGGGCAATGAATGCCGGTGTGGAAATCCTCCGTCCTCATCTTATCTCCGCGGGTGTGAAAACCAAAGGTTCTGTCGTAATTGGAACTGTCAAAGGCGACATGCATGACATCGGCAAAAACATTGTGAAAATGATGTTGGAAGGAAAAGGTCTGGAAGTGATTGACTTGGGCGTTGACGTTCCGCCGGAACGTTTTATTGAACAGGCAAAGGAGCATAATGTTAACATCATATGCTGTTCCGCACTTCTAACGACCACCATGAATGAAATGAAAACGGTTGTGGAAAAAGCAAAAGACGCCGGTATTCACGAATCAGTTAAAATCATGATTGGCGGCGCTCCTGTGACGCAGCAATTCTGCGAAAGCATCGGCGCGGATTTTTATACGCCTGACGCCGCCACCTGTTCTGATGTCGCGCTGAAAATCTGCTGCGGCGAAATTGCGTAACATAAGGAGATTTATCGTGATGAATATGAAACAATGGCTGGAAGATATCAAACAAACACCCCGAAAAAAAGCAATGCCTATTTTGTCTTTTCCAAGTGTCAGTCTACTGGACGTGACCGTCAAGGAACTGACGGACAGCAGCGAGCTTCAGGCAAAAGGCATGAAACTGATTGCGGATAGCAAAGACACCCTTGCGTCTGTGAGCATGATGGATTTATCCGTGGAAGCAGAAGCGTTCGGCGCGCAGGTACGGTTTTCCGATGACGAAGTACCCACCGTTATCGGCGCACTTGTCACTTCCCCCGAAGAAGCGGAGGCGCTGGCAGTGCCGGATATCACTGCTGCAAGATGCGGCAAATACATAAAGGCAGCGCAGACCGCCTGCACCCTCATTACAGACCGTCCGGTTTTCGCCGGCGTTATCGGACCATTTTCGCTTGCCGGACGGCTGATGGACGTCAGTGAAGCCATGATTTATTGCTATACCGAGCCGGAAATGGTGCATACTGTCCTACAAAAAGCCGCTGATTTTTTAATACAATATATTTCCGCCTATAAAGAGAGCGGCGCAAATGGTGTTGTCATGGCGGAGCCGCTAACCGGTATGCTGTCGCCCGATTTGGCAAAGGAGTTTTCTGAACGCTATGTACGGCAGATTGTGGAAGCCGTGCAAACAGACGATTTCATTGTGATTTACCACAACTGCGGAAACAATGTTTTGCTGATGATGGACTCTATTTTGTCCACCAAAGCAGCTGCCTATCATTTCGGCAATGCGGTGTCCATGAAAGAAGTGCTCCAGAAAGTGCCAAGCGGCACGGTTGTGATGGGAAATGTTGATCCTGCAGGGCAGATTAGAAGCGGAACGCCGGAATCGGTCAAGGCGGAAACAAAACGTATCTTATCAGAGTGCCACGCGTATCCGAATTTTGTGATTTCCTCCGGCTGCGATATTCCGCCCGCCAGCAGTTGGAATAATATAGATGCGTTTTTTGATGCAGTAGCCGAGTTTTATCGCGAAACATTATAAATGGGGACAGTTCCTCAATGATTATGAGGGAATCATTGAGGTAGACCACCGCCGAAACAACCTAGAGCTCCAAAAAAGCGTTATAAGTTTCACCTATCCGAGCAAAGACTTCAAGCTATATACCATGGAAGAGATTCATGCGGACATGGGCAAAATCATGGATTTTGAAAAATATAAAGCAGGCATTCGTTTCTTCATGAGCGTACAGGATAAACAAGAATCACAAAAGATTCTTGCAAGATGCTATTCATACAGACATGTTAGAAAAATAATTCAAAGGGCTGCGACGAACCGGTTTCCCAATCGGACGTATTCCGCAGCCCTATTTTTTATAGTATTTCAGCGATTTTTTGTTTTGACATTTGCAGGAAATTGGTGTATAATATAGTTTAGGAAAGTAATGCCAACTGTCTTTTGCTGGCAGTGGGCAATGTTTTATGTTCAGCGGAGTTAAACAAAGGAGAATTGAACTCCATGTGCCGTGCGGGAGCAGATTTTTCTGTAAGTAAGGAAAAAATACGCTGGAACACCAGTGTCTTTCAAGTATTTTTAACGCAGCATACAGGTAAACTTGCCCCGGAGACCGCATGAGGTTCGACTCTCCTTTGCTTATCCTCTTCTGCTGAATACGCCGGCTATGCTGCTTTTACTTTTGTCTGCTGACGGATAAGTCCTTACCGAAAATCGGACGGTAAGAGCAAAAAGCTGCGAAAATTGGGAGGAAGTGTAAAGCCTATGTACAGCATTGGAGATAAAATTTCTTATCCCATGCATGGCGCTGGAATTGTAGAAGCAATCGAGGACAAAGAAGTAATGGGTGAAGTGCAGCGGTATTATGTGATTAAAATGTCGTATGACAACATGACAGTCATGCTGCCTACCAAGCCGCACGGCGCGAAACTGACGCGCTACATCATCAGCACAGATGAAGCTGAAAAGGTGCTGGAATATTTCTCTAGCTACCAAGAAAATGTCTGCGAGAACTGGAACAAACGTTACCGTGAAAATGTAGACCGCATCAAAAGCGGCGATATTTATGAAGTGGCACAGGTGGTGAAAACCCTTATGTGTCGCGACAAACTGAAAGGGCTTTCCTCTTCCGAACGAAAAATGCTCTCCAGTGCAAAACATATTCTCATCAGCGAACTGATTTTAGCAAAAAATTGTTCCAAGGATGAAATGGAACAAACGTTGATTCGATTGGCAGGCTGAGACAAAAATGGTTATTACATGTATTGTGGCAGGCGGCAGTGGCACACGTATGGGTCATACGGTGCCCAAACAGTTTTTACCGCTTTTGGGCGCACCGGTGCTGGTGCATACGGTCCACCGTTTTTTAGAAATAAGCGACAACATTTTAATCGGAACTCATCCTGACTATGTGGAAGAAACAAAGCAGATGTTTCCGCAGGAAAAGGTAACGGTACTGCCGGGCGGTAAAACGCGGATGGAAACAGTGCAAGAATTAGTTTCTGCACTGCACTGTGTAGAGGATGACGTAATTGTAACGCATGACGGCGTGCGTCCATTCGTAAGCGCACGTGTCCTGGCACAAACAGTGCAAGCGGCACAGCAGGCAGGCGCAAGCGGCGTATTTGTTCCCTGTGTAGATACCATTGCCGTATCCGAGGACGGTGCGTGGCTAAAACAGGTGCCGCCGCGCAATAAACTCTATCATGTACAAACGCCGCAAACGTTTTTATATGGAACCTTAAAACGCCTGCTGCCCTATGCGCATGAAGGGCTGACGGATTTGTGTTCTCTGGCGCTGGAACGTGGTGAAAATGTCGCCATGGTGGAAGGTGATTATTATAATATAAAACTGACTCATCCCGATGATCTGGTGCAGGCGGAACAAATTTGCCGCCGCTATTTTGGGACGGGACAATACTGAATCGGGAGGGGATATCATGCGGATTGGAAACGGATATGACGTACACCGCTTTGCGGCGGGACGAAAACTGATACTGGGCGGCGTAGAAATTCCGCATGAAAAAGGGTTGGACGGTCATTCAGACGCGGATGTGCTGCTGCATGCGATTATGGACGCAATGCTGGGCGCGGCGGCGCTGGGCGATATCGGACAGCATTTTCCTGATACCAATGAAGCTTACCGTGGTATTTCCTCCATGAAATTGTTACAGCACACAGCAGCACTTTTGGAACAAGAAGGCTATGCTGTGGTGAATATTGACAGTATTATCATAGCGCAACGCCCGAAACTCATGTCCTACCTGCCGCAAATGTGCAGTAACATTGCGCAGGCAGTCAGTCTAGATTCAAGCAGTGTTTCCGTTAAGGCAACGACAACGGAACGACTGGGGTTTGAGGGACGTGAAGAGGGAATCAGCGCGTTGGCTGTGGTTTTAATAGAACGGAAAGAAAGGATGTAGAACAAGATATGAAAATGTCAAAGATGTTGGTCGCCACCTTGCGGGAGGTGCCGGCGGAAGCCGAAATTAAAAGCCATCAGCTCATGCTACGGGCGGGCTTAATGCGTAAAAATGCTGCAGGAATTTACTCGTGGCTGCCGCTGGGACTACGGTCTTTGCGTAAAGTAGAACAAATCATTCGGGACGCCATGGACTCGCATGGTGCGCTGGAGGTGTTGATGCCGGCACTGTTGCCGGCTGAAACCTATCAGGCATCCGGACGCTGGGAAGTGTTCGGTCCCGATATGTTCCGGCTGAAAGACCGTGGAGAGCGGGATTTTTGTCTGGGACCGACGCATGAAGAAGTATTCACGGAACTGGTAAAAAATGAAGTGAAATCTTATAAAGCACTCCCCATGACAATTTACCAGATTCAGTCGAAATACCGCGACGAACGCCGTCCGCGTTTTGGTGTGATGCGCAGCCGTGAATTCATCATGAAAGACGCCTATAGCTTTGACAAAGACGAAGCAGGACTGGATAAAAGCTATCAGAATATGTATAAAGCCTACTGTCATGCATTTGACGCAATGAAACTGGATTATATTGTGGTCGATGCGGATTCAGGAGCAATGGGCGGCAGCGGCAGTCAGGAATTCATGGTAAAAAGTGAAGTGGGCGAAGATACCATTGCGTTTTGCGATACATGCGGCTATGCGGCAAACAGCGAAAAAGCCCCTTGCATACCAACCAAGGTAGATTGTCCGGCAGGAGATTTGCCGCTGGAAAAAATTCATACGCCAAATGTAAAAACGATTGAAGAATTGCAGCAATATATGAACTGCGGCGCGGAACTGTTCGTGAAAACGATTATCTATACAGCGGACGAAAAACCTGTTGCCGTGATGGTGCGCGGTGACCGTGAAGTCAATGAAGTGAAACTGAAAAACTATTTGAATTGTCAGGAACTTGCACTGGCAGAACCGGCAGTAGTGCAGGAAGCGACACATGCTGCAGTTGGCTTTGCGGGACCTATCGGCATTTCCTGCGACCTATTGATGGACAGCGAAGTGGAACAAATGCAAAATTTTGTTGTTGGCGCAAATGAAACAGACTACCATTATAAAAACGTACAACTGAAACGTGATTTCACACCTACAGCAGTGCTGGATTTGCGCACGATTGTAACAGGGGATGCGTGTCCGCATTGCGGCAAACCCATTGGCACAGCGCAGGGCGTGGAAGTGGGACATATTTTCAAACTGGGCACAAAATATTCCAAAGCTTTGAATGCAGCGGTGTTGGATGAGAACGGGAAATCCAATGTCGTTGTGATGGGTTGTTATGGTATCGGTGTCAGCCGTTGCCTTGCTGCCGTGATTGAACAATATAGCGATGAAAGCGGTATTGTTTGGCCGGTAAGCGTTGCCCCCTACCATGTGGTAGTGGTGCCTGCAAACAACAAAGATGAAGTGCAAATGCAGTTGGCAGAGCAAATGTATGAACAGCTTTTGGCGCAAGGTATTGAAGCTGTGCTGGACGATCGTGCCGAGCGCGCCGGTGTTAAATTCAAAGATGCGGAACTGATGGGATTCCCGGTACGTATTACAGCGGGCCGAAGCTCCGGAGACGGTATTGTAGAGTATGTCGAACGTACTGTGGGTGAAAAGCTGGAATTATCACCGGAGGACGCAGTGAAAAAAGCAGTGGATTATATCAAGGGACAATTGGGATAACAAACCACATATTATTTATACGATTTTTCCATGTTCGTACACAAAAAAATTTTTATTATTGATTATTTATACGGTCGCTGTCGGTTCACTGGTGTTCTGCATTTTGTAGCCACCGGTAAACCACAGCGGCTGTTTTTATTTAGGTAATAAAATAAGCTGCTGAAACCAACCTCGTATTATCTCACAATCCCCCTCTGTTTGGGACTGTTTCGCTGAGAAGAAAAAGACTGAACACAATGGTATATTTGGAAAATTTCAAGAAATTTCAAATTTTCTCTTTACAAATGAAAAAAAATATAGTATAATAAAGGAGTTGTAGCAGTAATTGCATACATTGCGGGAATTAGCGCAGTTTGGTAGCGCGCATCGTTCGGGACGATGAGGCCGCAGGTTCAAATCCTGTATTCCCGACCAAATTGGAACGGACTTTGCTCCGTTCCAATTTTTCTTTATACAACAAAACGAGTATTACTGCTCCAATCAGTAATACTCGTTTTGTTGTATAGACTATTTTGATAATTTATCTAAAAGTTTATCAAACAATTGAATATGGCAGATAGAAATACCGTTTGACTTAATATTTAATCTATAATCATTATACCCCATCATTCATGGTATTTCAATCAAATTCCGTGTCCATATGCCGCTCTTTGATAAAAATACTATCTTATTTTATAGAGCGTCTTTATATTCTCTAATTCCACACCTCTGCCGCGGCTATCGGCGCCAAATTATCATCCCATAAATATCCTTTCACGCTGATACGTGTTGCCACATTACCGCTCGTATAGCGCGTCTCCAGCTCCTCTGGCAGTGTCACCTCAGTTTGTGCTGTTATCAGACCGCCGACTGCTGTCATTTCAGCGGTACGAATGGTTAAAATCTCCTGTTTTTTTAGGGTGTGCGCACTGTCATCCGCATAACTATCCTTTTGCACTACTGCGTAAAGTTTTGTATTTTCCGTCTTTTTCGCCAGCGCCTGAATCTGATAAGTTTTACCCGGCTGCAATTTTTCCGGCGCGTCAGCCATTGATATACCAATCGGCTGCAAACTGCCGAATACCGGTCGCGGTATGCGTAGCGTCACGCTGCCCTCCTGCACCCAATCGGAAAGGGTTGCATCGCTGCTGCCAATATTCAGCGACCCGTTGCTCATAATTTTTGCCGGAAAATGCGTACGTTTTGCGCCTCCCGCTGCAATTTCATAGCCCGCTTCTCCATTCAATTTTACTTGTTGTCCCTGTATTTCCGTCATCTGATGACCCAATCCGGTTCCATCTCCAAATGTTTCCATTCCCCATAATCCTTGCAGCTCTGCCGGAACGTCTTTCTCCAGCGTCAACATATCTCCCTGTGCACTCACAATACGGGTAGTAAAATCCTGTACGCTATAGAGTGCTGCAGTCTCTGTGCAAATACTGCCCTCGCCATATACATATCCCCATTGTACAACACCATCCGCTTTTTTTCGGTGCAGCACTGCTGCGCTTCCGCAAAACGCTATACCGTTATAAGTACGTGGCGTGGTATCATCAGACAGATAAATCCAGTCCTCCCATTCTCCTAAATCAATAATCGCAAGCGTTGCCATAGGACTATCTGCAAAATCTATCCAACGGATATCCTGCACTTTGGCAGCTTCCTGTGCGCGTGTACCTTCATAGAGTGCACCAAACACCGTTGTATCCTGCGCCGTTACCTCTCTGCGCTGATACAAATGCGGTGGATTCACCTCTGTCTGTCGCATACCTGGCATACTGGACAATGCATATTCCGCGCCCTGCACACCTTTGAGAAACAAATGTAAGCTACTGCCGCTTTGCTGTCCTGTCCACGTAGCCTTGCTATCGTTTTCCGCACTGCCGCGTTTCGCTTCAGTAAACAATATTTGCTCTGCCATCAGTCCCTGTTTTCCTTCCGCTTTTAGCTGCGTGCCCAAGTTTCCTGCCGTACTGCTGACCGGCATATCTGATGTGACGTCCATCTTTTCATCCTCACTGCCGCGCAGAAAATTTTCATGTACAACGCCGCCGCGCAGCCGTTGAACATCCAGCGTATAGGAATGCGTATCATCTACTGCAACCGTTACCAATGCGCGCCGTTTCACATTATTTTGCTGTGCTTCCGGCATAAGCTGACTTGCTTCAATGAATTGCACCTTACCGTCTGATGTCGTTCCGTCATCATATGCCAACAAGGCAGGACGGGTATATTGTCCCAGCAATGGTCTATAGTCTGTGATTTCTGCTGTAATCCACGATTCATTATGTGTAACAGCATTCATATGGAAAAATCGGTTGGGTTCCTTGCCCGAAACAGGATATCCACCATCCGGCAGCAGTTCCGCACCGTTTGCCCAATAGGTCAACGACAGATAGTTCCCGTGTCCGTGTCCGCCGCCATAGGGCAGTCCTGCCGCCACGGGCGGAAACAGAAGCGATACTTGCTGTGCCCCCGCTGTAGTTCCATGACGCATCGCATACAGTCCGAAATGATTCAGTTCAAAATTATCCAGATGCGCTGCCTGAATGGTCTGTGATAAATTGGGATTCCCATTTCCCGTAATTGCAGAAGGGTGTGTGTCATGCATTGCCATAGTAGCGCCGTTAGGATATTTTGTTTGGCTAATCGCCTGCTGCGCTTTCGGTATCAGCGGCCAGCGGGAAGTAAGATCGGTTTTGTGCAATTCCAATCCAAGTAATTCATCCTGATATCCTGCCGGGTCATCCCATTTTTTGATTAACTGAATTGCTTCCAGACAGTTGCCCAAAAGTTGCTGTCCATAGGATGTGGTTCCTTCACTCCACATGCCGTCCGCATACCACTGCGAATCTGCATATGCGTCGTCTATCAACGCAATTGCCCAACGCATCATGGTGGGGTCATTCAAAATCCACGCTGTTCCAACTAAATTTTTAATGGCAAATCCACCAAGATTATTAATATATTTCCCTCTGTTTTCTTCATACATCCGATGTGCCAACGCAGCAAAATAGTTTTCTATCAGCGCACGCGTATCCGTTCCGTATAGAGTATCCATTTGTGCAAAACCCGGACTATTATAAACGAAATCATAGGCAATCACCAGATAGGCAGGAATCAAATTCGCCATATTCCAAAAATCATCTTGCTCTGCCGTCTCGGAAATTTTTTCATAATTTTGCGCTGTCAACACCAATGCATGCAATATTTTTTCTGCATATGCTTCATCGCCGTCCGCTGCATAAAGCTGTCCCAAACGAGCTACCTCTTTTTCATAGTCAGGACGCGTTATGATATCTTTAGGCAACGCCGCGCGCACACGGTCCACATATGCCGCAACGGATAGTTCGACCACTTCCGCTACCGCTGTCCGCTTTGCCTCCATTGTTTCACGCAGGATGTCCCGTGCGCTATATTGCAGCATTCCGTTATATACAGTCTCTCCTACCGGATGTTGCATTTCAGCGGTTACAGGCAGACAGCCACAAAGTAGCGCCACTATCCATAATAGACAAATCCATTGTTTCATCTTATTCCTCCACTATTTTAAAGGTTGATTATTGCCTTATTATAAACCAACTTTTTTTCATACGCAACATACAAAAACGAAAATGACCAACAAATTCTATACGCAGCATTTGATTTTATTATTTGTTGCTTTTTATGCTTTTTTGATAAACGTAAGGGCAGCGGTTTCTCATCCGCTGCCCCATGTATTACATAATCTTTCCGCTATGCCGTTTATATCATGATACCACGATACATTATTACCACATATATTTTGTCAGTTCATAAACAACTTTTGCCGCTTCCGCACGCGTACATTGCTGTGCCGGTGCAAAACTGCCGTCACCCATACCGGAAATAACGCCTGCTTGCTGGAGTGTATAGACATTATCCAGCGCCCAGTCAGAAATCATGCTATTGTCGGTAAAATCTGCTTTTTCTTTGCTTGCTTTCAGCTCCAGACCCTTTGCTTCTGCTGCACGGCAAATAATTGCCGCCATTTCTTCACGTGTAATTGCACGACCTGTACCAAAAGAACCATCTCCACTGCCGCCGACAATGCCGAGCTGCGTTGCAGATGCAACATAGGGATAGTACCATTCCTGCACGGAAACATCAGAGAAGTTTGCTGCCCCTGCACCAGTACCAAATCCAAATGCTTCCACCACAATTTTCACAAATTCTTCTCTTGTGACTGCCCGCTGCGGTTGGAATGTACCATCGCCCACGCCATTGAGAATGCCGCGTTTGGACAGTTCAGACACTGCCAAATCCGCCCATGCCGCCTGATTCATATCACTGAAATCGGAAAGCGTACCATTGCCCGGTTGCTGTGGTGTAGACGGCGTCGTCGGTCCTACCGGATTCGGCGCGCTGCCGGTGCCAATCACCGTGTTACTACTGCCCGGTCGTCCGCCGCCAGCGCTGCTACCACCGCCGATTCCGCCTCCGCCCGCATTACCGGTGGATTTAAGCACTTTAACAGGGTCAAAAGTTTTTGTGCGTGTTTCTTCGCCATTAGTAATGGTTGCTGTCAAGATAACTGTAGTATCACTGCTCGGACGAATCACCGTTCCGTCAGGACGAATCACATTTTCATTTGAGGACGACCAGATAATGGTAGAACCATAGGTTCCTCTGATACGCAAAATCAAGTCCTTCACAATCGCTTGCAGGTCAGAGGCGCCTTCAATTTTCAGTTCACGCGTATCGCGTTCAATTGCCGGTTCCTCCACGACTTTGACAATTCTCGTTGTCACGCCAATGTTGCCCGCTGCATCACTTACGGAATAGGTCAGCACATAGGTGCCCAGTACAGCAGTGTTCACTGTACCTTCTATTTTAATGCTGCTTGTTACGTCTGTGCTACCATCGCGTGCTGTTGCGCCCAGCTCCGTATAGTCATAGCCCTGCCAGACTTCCACTTCCGCTGCACCTTGCAGCATAATCACCGGTGGTTCTACATCTTCGCCTTCCGCCACAACAACAACCTTACGGGTCACTTGCTGTGCACGGTTGCCTGAACTATCCATTGCATCGTAAGTAATGGTATATTCACCCAAAGTTGCAGTATCCACAGTATCGCCGCCAACCGTCGCCGAAATATCTGTATCCACATTATCTGTTACAAGTACGCCAGGGTCTTTCCATGTACTGTTTTGATGGATACGGATGGTTGTCGCACCGTTTAGGTGAATCACAGGCGGCTCAGTATCAGTTTCACGCACAACTACTGTTCGTGTCACTGTTTCTGCCTTATTTCCCCAAGCGTCTGTAACGTCATAGCTCAAAGTATACGTTCCCAATTTTGAGGTATCGACCGTGTCACCGGAAACTACAACCGCCGCCGATAAATCATTGCCTGCTTCATCTGTTGCTGTCACGCCCGGGTCGATAAACGTTGTTCCGCGTTCCACTGACATATGACTGTCACCGTTTAAGGTAAGGGTCGGTGCAGCAGTGGTCGCATTATAAAGCTCAAATTCATCAAAATACCATGTGCCGGAATAAGTAGAATCACATTCGTCGATATTAATACGTACATTACGCACTGTCACGCGGTCAAAATTCCAGACGACTTTATCCAAACTA
>CATIYX010000110.1 GCA_949739095.1 uncultured Clostridia bacterium
CAAATTCTTTTTCCACGCCGCCGTTAATGCCATAATAATACTGCCGCATGATAGCGTCCAATGTATCCTTGTTATATTTATGCGAGCCTTGACCTCCTGTGCGAAAATCCAACAACATCATGTCAACAATGGTTTTCAGATAGTCCTTTTGGTCCGCCACGCTTAGTCCCTGATTCCGCCGGCTTGCAATGACGTCCATTGCCCTTGACAACTCATCATCCCGGTATTTGATGTCTTGAAGCAACAACTGATAATTCTTTTCATAGCTCATGCCGGTTTGCGACGTATCGCCGCCGTTACCTGTCTTGTCAAACACCACATTGGGATTATATCCGAACGCTTCCAGCCAATAGCCGATTTTCTGCATATCGTCTGTGATGAGGTTTAAATTGTGAAACAGATTTGTGAATTCATAGCGGTTTAAGTCATTAAAATATTCTCCTGTTTCCACTGCATAGTTTTTCCATGCGTTGGTAAGTTCCTGCGTGACGCGAACGCCGTGTTTATAGATGTCGTTATAGGAATGAATCGCTTCCTCCTTGAACTCTGTAAACTGTCCTGTTGCGAGCACCTGATTTGCTTCATTTGCAATGTTTTTCTCCGAATAGCGTTCGTCCAGTTTCTCCTGTTCCCGCTCAAATCTGTCGTCGTTATCCTCCTGCATTTTCTCAATGCTTTCCTGCTGCTTTTTCCAGTCCTCTTCCAGCGCTTTGCGAATCTCGCTATATTCGTGCTCCCGCTGCATTTCAGCAATGCGCTCTTCCTGCTCTCTCAGTTGTTTTTCCAGTTCCAGCCGCTGCATACGCGCGCTGTCACTGTCATCCAATGCAAGCAGGTCAATGCGCTGCTGCAACTTATCGCGGATTTCTGTCTCTTTCTGGAGTCTCCGCTGGTAATCGTCGTTGTTTTTCAAGTCGTCCAGCAGGTTGAGCTGGCGTTCATAGACCTTTTCCGCCTGTTTCAGTTCATCTGTCAACTGTTCAGACCGCTTCTTATGTACTTCTTCCAGCGCCTCAAGCTCCTGCTCCTTACGTTTGCGAATCATGTCTACAACTTTGTTATAGGCTTTTTGCTGCTGTGCCTGCAGTTCACTATATGCCTGCTGTAGCGTGCTAATCGCGCTGAGACGCGCCTGTTCCATCTCATACCATTCTTTTTTCTGTTTTTCCAGTTCTACGATAAGTTCCCGAAACCGCGCGCGCTGTTCCTCCGGCAACCGTTCCAACTGCTGTTCTACTGCGCTTTGAACAATTTCCCCTCTGATGTTGAAGAACTTGTCCGAATCCCAAATGCCGAATTTGTTTTGCAGTTCCTCCCGATATAGGTTTGCCAGCCGCGTGGATTCTGTCTGCTGTGTGTATGCTTCCGCAACGGTGTTGTTTGCCGCAACAAACAAATCGTCATATGCCATACTGCGTTTTTGCGGGTCGACGGCAACACTGAGTTCGTTTTTATAGAAATCTATCAGCGCGGTTTGACTGTCCTTGAGAATGTCCCGCTGCGCTTTTGCTTCCTGCGTCATTTTTTCGTATACGCTCAGGCATTCCTGCAAGACCTGATAGCGTTCCTGCTCGGTTAGGGTCGCGTCACTGATGCGGGTGTCCAGTTCGCGCAAATATGCCCGTTCGTCGCCGTTTCGTTCATAGGCATATTTTGCCTGCCGCATATAAGACTGTTCAATCTCACGGTTATATTGCCAGCGTTGTTCCTCTGTATAGGCACGGTTTTCCAGTCCCCATTGCAGGTCGTTGACATACTGCCGTTCGTTGCCGGTTCTCTGGTATTTCCCCTGCGCCATCTGCAAATATTGTGCATATGCGCGCGCCTGCGCCTGATCCATGTTATAGTAGATTTCTTTTAGTTCCTTTTCCGTGAATCCTGCGCCGCTGCTCAGCAGCCGTTTATAGCCTTCCATGGTCTGATAGGCGTCCTGCGTGAAGCGTTCACTGTCTGCTACCTCATTGATAAGCTGTGCACGATAGGCTTTTTTCGCCTGATATATTTGCTCCTCCAGCGCCCACTTTTCTTTTTGTGTTTTTGCAAGGTTTTGGTAGGCATATTGCAGGTCATTAACATATTTGAGAAGGTCATCATCATATTCGCCCATGTTCTTTTTGTGGTTCACCAGTTCCAGGTATTCCGCCAGTGGATTGACCCGCTGCACGACCTGACCTTGACTGCTGCCCGTTTTCTTTTTCGCCTGCTGTTCCAGCTCCTTTTTCTCTTCCGTAAGCTGCTGCCGCTCCAACTGCGAATTTGTTTTCTTTAGTTTTTGATTGGTTTCTACATAGCGTGCTAGTTCCTTTGAATTAGAAGTGCTCTGTAAACGCTCGCCTAAGTCGATAATCTTATTAGGCAGTTCCTGTATGGGCGCTGAATCCATTTGTTTTTCCAGCTCGTCCCGCTGCGCCGTCAGTTTTTCTGTGACGAAACCCAATATCCCTCCCTGCAATTTCCTTCCACTCATCGGTTGCACTGTATTATCTGGTATTCTCGCATAGTCTAGCGTCAGTTCCTGTATTTGTTCTTTGCTAATTCCCATATCCTGTTCCACAGACGCACGGACTGCCGCGTAGTCCTCCGCCACTCCCGCAACTTGTTGCAAGGCATCAGCCGTTTGGAGAATTCGTTTTCCTATATCTTTTTTCGGTAATAATTCCGGATGCTCTATGTAATTGGGGATTTCAGGAATTTTTGGAAGTTCTGGTAATGGAATAACTTGCGTATTTTTATTCTGTTTCTCTCTTAGATGTTCTGGTAATGGCGCAATTTGTGTGTTTTCAAATGTTGGGTATTGCTTCTCCTTATCTCGCTTTATCTCATATACAATTTTATTAAGTTTATCTCTTAAACTATCAGTATTTGTATTTGGATATATTATATCATTGATGAACTCTAAAGCTATCTTTGGAACACCCTTATTGGTAGATTGTGGTTTCCATACCATACTATTTTTTATATATTCAATTCCAGCATTTTTTACTGCCATTTTTTGTTCATCACTCATGTTTTGATAATCAGTATTTTCCCGAAGGTAGTATTCACCAATCCCCTCAAACCAGTTCGTTGCCCAACTACTCATTTCTCTTTCATATGTTTCTGAGTTATAGGACTTATCCTGCGCTTTATAGTGGTTTAATATTACCATAGACGCTGCTATTCCCTTATCGATTTGAGTATACTCCCCTGCATTGTTGCCAGCCGACAATTCATTTCGCAAATTCTTTAAAAATATATTTAGACCTTTAGCATCCATTTCTGAGATAGGACGACCTTTTGTTTTAACACCTAACTCTTTTAAGTTTTCCTGTGTCCCATTAATCTGCGTTTTTAGTTCATCTATTATTTGTGAATTTTCTCCTGTTTCCAAGGCATTTTTTAATTGTTCTACTTGCTGCTGCAATATGATCATTTCTTTATAACGGTTTCCCATTGTCTGTGAATACTTCACCTGACTCTGCAATATTTCTTCATTTGTATCTACATGATGATCCAAAATATTATATACTTCTCCAATACCCGGAATATTGCTCATCATTCTTTCCGCAAATTTATCTTCTAAAGTAGTACCACTTGTATATATTGCTCCTAAGGAGTCAACTACCATGGTTATTGGAAGATCAAGTATCTCCCCCAAAATATCAGTATAGGCTTCCATCATATCCAACTCTGTTTCCTGTAGCAAATCTACAGTATAATCCTTGAGAGGATCTTTTATAGCTAAATTTTTTATTTCATTGTATTTTATCAGTGCTTCAATCCCTGGATTTAACGCACTTGAGACTGAGGCATTAGCAAAATAGTCATTAATTTTCTCTTCAATCACATCTATTCCAGTATGTACGATCCTAGCTACAAGGTAATCTGATAGAACATTT
The DNA here is from genome assembly GCA_949739095.1 of uncultured Clostridia bacterium. GTDB lineage: Bacteria > Bacillota > Clostridia > RUG12999 > RUG12999 > JAAWTG01. The sequence continues at coordinate 3,879 of CATIYX010000110.1, forward strand.
ACTGGTTTCATTTGGAGTTTACTATAGTTATTTTCATCATAGATTTTTTCTTTGCTCATTATATTCACCTCTTAAGTGTTCTATTTAAAAATGATGCAGGCAAATAATGGTTCTAGTATTAAAACGATTGTTTGCCTGCATCATTTTTAACATTTTATTTTATCGTTTTATCCTTCTGAAATAAATTCTCTAAAAACGCTTTGTGCAGCGCGATATCTACGTCATGCTCCAATGTTTGCACCACGTCTTTCAGACAAGCGTCCTGTTTGCACCGCTGCATTAAATTCAGCGCCCGCTCTCCACGCACAATTTTCTCCACATCCACGAGTTCTTTCCCTTGTTCTTCACTGAATATTGTAGGCAGCGGCAAATCCGTCATAGCCTGCCAAAAAGCTACGCTGAATGCAATATCCCGATTGCAGCTTACATCCAGTCCTTCCACAAAACAGTTGTCCACAATAAACTTCAAAAAAGCATATTTTTCTCCTGC
>CATIYX010000111.1 GCA_949739095.1 uncultured Clostridia bacterium
CCCCATCCACTTTTCTATGCCTGTATTTTTTTCAATACCAAACAGAGGATTTTTGCTGCTTCCGCACGGGTTGCATCATTCACCGGATTTAACGCACCTTTGTCATCGCCGCTGATGATCCCCGCGCCCGCAAGCTGCGCCATTGCTTTATAAGCATATTCTTCTACAGCTTCTGCATCTGTGAATTGATTCAGATTTCCTACTTCTCCAATACTCTTATCAGCCACTTTTGCCGCACGCGCTACCAACACTGCCATATCCTGACGGCTAATCGGCGCGCTTGCACCAAAGCTGCCATCTCCCATACCCTGTGCTACGCCCAACGTTGCCGCCGTTGCAACATAGGTATAGTACCAGTCATTTTCCTGAACATCGGTAAATGCTGCCGTCGGTGTTTCCGTCTGCAATCCGAAAATTTCTACAATCATCTTCAAAAATTCCGCACGGGTAACAACCCCTTCTGCGTCAAACACACCATTTTGTTTCCCATTTACAATGCCCTTTTCGCCCAGATTTTCAATATATTCTTTTGCCCAATATTCATCCGATACATCCTTAAACAACCCGCTCGGCTCTACAACCGGCGGCGTGATAGGGGTAATCACCGGCATTTGGGTTGTCGGTACCTGAATGGTGCTGGTTTTGTCACCACGTCCGCCGCCAATGCCGCCACCGCCGCCACCAGTATTTCCACTACCACCGGTGCTCTTCAGAACAGTGACAGGGAACTCTTTACTCAGCGATGTTTTGCCGACTGTGACCGTTGCCGTCAGCACTGCGTTTTGGTCTGTGCTGCCGCGGCGCACGATGCCCATATTACTCACTGCCGCTGTGTTATCGGACTGCCAAGTAATCACCGCGCCGTACAATCCCTTTGTCGGCAGCGCCAAATCTTCCGTCACTGCATTTAAGTCTCCGCCGAGGGTAACGGCTGCCAAAGCCTCTTTTGCTCTTCCCAAATCGTCAAACCGAATTTCAAACGTTGCCATTTTCGGTGCGCTTGCTGCGCCTGTGAAACGAAGCCGTACATACCGTCCGCTGACCGGCTCAAAATCAACGTTCTGATTCGCACCGATTGTGGTGCCTGTATGTGCTGTTTTCCATGTATTTCCGTCTGCACTCACTTCAATGACATAACCTGTCACTGCGCTGCCGTCTTCTATCAGAACAGCATTAGACACCTTTTGTTCGCTGCCCAAATCAATTACAGCGGAGGATGTCGTGCTGCCCGCCTGCCAGATAGTGAATTTATTTCCATCCACCAGCGCATCTGCATTTTCTCCATCTGCGGTAACCGTCTGACTATATGCCAAATCGCCTTCTGCATGGTAGCCGTCCGACACAATAACGCGGCGCACTACCTTGATAGTCTGCGGTCTGCTGTCCGTCACAGAGTAAGTAATTTCATAGGTACCTATCGTGTTGGAGTCAACCGTTCCTGTCACTTTCACATTTTTCGTTAAATCGCCATCTTCTTCATCTGTTGCTGTATAGCCCGGCTCTACATAGGTTTCGCCGCGCAGCAACTTCATTTCCATATCACCCTTGAGGGTAATCACAGGCGATTTGTCCTCCACCGCGAATAATTCAATCTCATTGATAGTCGTGTTTGATGTGGCTGTAATACCCACTCTGACATAGCGTCCGGTAACCGGCGCCGCAAAGCTAACATCGCCGTTACCATAAGTCGTGTATGAAATAATCTCATTGTCAGCAGCATTTCCTTCAAAATCTGCCGAATGAATGGGCGTAAAAGTGCCTTCTTCGCCCGTCATGGAGATTTGCAGTGCAGCACCATTGCTGCCGCCGCTACCATAGATATGTGCACCCGCCAGCGTGCGCACTCCACCTAAATCAACCGTCATAAACGCCAAATGCGTTGCAGGTTGGCTTCCATAGGTACCAAGTCCGCCGCCGGTTGCTGTATAAATGCCGTTTGTCAATGCACAAATTGAAGCGCCTGCATAAACAGCAGCTCCTGCACCGCCAGTTGCCGTTTTCAGGTCACCACTCACATGCGCACGATATGCCACGTTACCGACACGCGGCAGATTATAGCTCTCTGCTTCTTTTCCTTCTGCCCCCGTCACATCTTTCGGGATGACACGGAATTGCAGATATTTTTTCCATTCGTTGCTGGTCGGTGTATAAGTGCGTTCGGTTGCTCCTTCAATGGCAGTGAACGGACCATTCTCGTTGGTCGCGATGTACCACTGATAAGCGCTTTCGCCCTCTGCTTGCGCACCTGCATAGAGATAGTCTCCCATCATTGTCTGCGCACTGTCGCAGCCTGCCTTGTTGCCGCCCGGTGCAGGGATAATCGTAACGGAGGATGCGGTCGGTACAGCCGGCGCTTCTGCCAGAATGGGTCCTACCGCTATTGTCTTGCACACCGGTTTTGTTGCGCTTCCCACACCTGTCAGTCCTGCCACGCTTACCGCAATATATTTGCCTACACTGGCATCTGTAATTGTATAGTTTATTGTCCCCTTTTGCAAGCTTTTATCTGATGTAATATTCCCAACCGTCGTTGGGTTTTCCGCCTTATCCTGCTCTACCCAACTTATCTTGCTGACAATATTGCCGTTTTCTTTGTTATTCGGGTCAAACAGATCATATTCAAAAGTGAGTGTTTCTCCCACTATCGGCGATCCGATAATGCGCATACCAAACAGAGATGGGTCTACATCCTTCGATACATCCGCTTCTGCAACCGTTATACTAACAGTTGCTGTTTTACCTTCATAGGTTACAGTCACAAGTGTCGCACCCGCCTGCGTTGTATCTGCACTATAAGTCGCATCCGCATTTGCAATTGTCTGTGTTGTGCCATTGGAATAGTTCCCTGTTATCACAATCTTGTCCGCTAACGCGGTTTTGAGTCCTGCCGCGCCTGTGCCCTGTGGCACTTTAATATCAGTCACACCTTCTGCCTTATCCACTGTAATACCAGTCAGAGTCACTACAGCTTCCACGGTGACAGAAATGGTTGCAGTCTGTCCGCCATAGGAAACGGTAATTGTTGTTTCGCCTTCTGCCGATGTATTGCCACTATAGTTCGCATCTGCATTTGCAATTGTCTGTGTGGTACCATTGGAATAGTTCCCTGTTATCACAATCTTGTCCGCTAACGCAGTTTTAAGTCCTGCCGTATCTGTGCCCTGCGACACTTTAATGTCAGTTACACCTTCTGCCTTATCCACTGTAATACCGGTCAGGGTCACTGCCTGCACATTAACCGAAACAGCCGCTGTTTTACCACCATAGGAAACTGTTACAGTCGCCACGCCTGTTTTAGACGTATCCGCACTATAGGTCGCATCTGCATTTGCAACGTTCTCTGTGGTGTTATCTGAATAGTTGGCTGTAATCACAATCTTATCTGTCAGCGCAGTTTTCAATCCTTCCGCATTGGTGTTCTGCCAGATATTAATATCCGTCACACCAGCTGCTTTTGTAACTGTGATGCCGGTCAGCTCCCTCGCTTCTACCGTCACTTCCACCGTACCGGTGTGTCCGCCATAGGTGACCGTTACATTAACTGTTCCTGCTGCCGAAGTGGTTGCACTATATTCTGCGTCTGCATTTGCAATCGTCTCCGTTGCTCCGCCTGCATAAATTCCTGTAATCACAATTTTATCTGCCAGCAGGTCTTTCAGTCCTGCCGCGTTGGTGTTCAGCGGCACCTTGATTTCGCCCACACCAGCTGCTTTTGCGACTGTAATTCCTGTCAACTCCGGCGCTTCCACCTTCACAGGAATGGTTGTACTCGCGCCGCGGAAAGAAACCGTTGCATTCACAGCATTTCCTGCCGTTGAAGTATCCAATATATAAGTGACTGCTTCCGGCACAACCGTCACAGGGTCAATCCCCGCATAGGTTGCTATTACCGTCACATTTTCTGCTAGATATGCCTTCACTTCTGCTGCCGTTGCATCTTTTTTCACAGCTAGCTCTGTCACCGCATCTTTTTTCGTCGCCGCAATGGAGCTTAGCGCTGGTTCTGTTTCCTGCACAAACGCCTGAAGTTCTGCAAGTCTTTCATTCGCTCCGACACGAAGGTGGCGAATTTGCAGATATCTCGCCTGCACAGGCTCTGTAAACGTCACAGCCTTGCCCAACGCAGTATTGAAAGCACTCAGCATAAGCGGTGCAGACTCTGTTGTTTCCACCGGATACCAATACAACCCATCCGGAGAAGTATAGAATGCTACAGTGTCGTCCGCATGTCCACTGGCTTTTAATTGTGCACCTGTCAGCGTCTGCATTTTTCCAAGGTCAATGGTTGCCGTACCGATTTTACTATTCCCAAACGTATATATTGTTCCGCCTGTTGTCGGGTCACTGATTCCGTTGGTCAAAACCTGCGAATTGTTTCCAATTCTCGCATTGTTTTGGGTGTCGTTGAATCCTGCTTCGGTTGCCATTGCCAGATATGCCGCGTTTCCTGCCATGGGGCGTGAAAGTGACTCCGTCTCTGTTCCTGCCGCGCCGCTTATGTCCTTGGGTGTAACGCGGAATTGCAAATATTTTCCGCGGTCTGATTCCTGCACGGTATATTCCCGCTGCGTTGCGCCGGCAATTGCTGTGAAACCGGTTGTTTCACTACTGGAGGAATACCATTGATAGGTACTTTCACCCTCCTCCGCTGCGCCGACATAATAATATTCACCGCGCAGCGTCTGTCCGATATTAGCACCCACACCGCGCCCGCCGTCTAAACCTATCGAAGAGATGGTAACAGTGCTCACCGACGGCGTGCTTGTTCTTGCCTCTAAAACCGGTCCAATCGCAATGGTAGATTTTCGGTCCCAGGGACCTCTGGGTAGAACATCGCCGCCCGTCAAACCAATTGCCGCATCAATATATTTTCCGTTTAGGCTACCATCCGCCGGTATAGTATAGGTCAATGTGTTGCTTGTCAGTAAACCGCCCGCCGCAGTATCATAGTTAGCATAATTATCTCCAAAATATTTCGCAACACCATGCCATTTTACAGTATTAACCACATTGCCCGCCACGCCGTCCGGGTCTTCCAGCGTATAGTGCAGTGTAAGCGTTTCTCCTGCTACCGGTGCGCCTTCAATATAAAGCCCATAAATGTTTGGTGGCTGTTTTTTGTCCGCTATCTTAACTGCAACCTGCGTTGATACGCCGTTATAGGTAATGGTGCATTGTGCATCGCCCGCCGTTGCAGTATCCAAAGAAAGGGTTACATCCTTCCACGCCACCGCTTTTTTGCTGCCGTCACCATAGGCCGCTTCGAGACTCATCACGCCCTCCAGAACGCTACGAATTTCTTCCTCCGCGGCACCGGTAAACACCGTCAAATCTCTGGTATGTATAGTAGGCTTTGTTGCTGTAATTGACTCCGGAGACACCGGACCGGTCACGGTCACAGAAACTGTTGCCGTCTGTCCTTTATAGGATATTGTCATGTCTTTTGTTCCGCCGCCTGTGGTGTCCAGTGCAATTGCCGCCGAGGAAAGCGGAATCGTGTAGGATGTATCTGCATCATATGCAGCCGTAACCGTTACTTTGCTTTCCAGTGCTTCGCGCACCTCTGCTTCCGTCATGTTTTGCTCCACAGTAAGCGTATCCGTTGCCGCTGCTGTTAGTCCTGTGGGTAAGGCTTCATACAGTGATAATTCCTGAAATGCAACAGATTTCGTTTTTTGAATATTCACTTGAATAAACCGCGTCTGTACCGGTTTACTAAAATCTACAGTCTGCCTCCCGCCATCGCCAAACAGCACCAATTCTTCTGTAGCCGCATCTCCGGTGTAATCTGCCGTATGCAGCGGTGTAAATTCAGTTTTTCCGCCGGTGAGGGAAGAAAACATTCTCACCCCATCCGCCGGATTGGCTCCGTTAGAAGCAATCCGCACGCCACTCAGTACGCGTGTCTCTCCTAAATCCACTACAATATCAGGGTCATTATCTGCGCTGTATGTATAAATAACGCCGCCATTGTTGGTTTCTATTCCATTTGTAATACCGTTGACCATCATCCCTTTATAGCAATTCCCATTGCCCGACACATGCGCGCCATAAGAAGTACTGCCCACAATGGGACGCGTAACAGAATGCACCGGCTCTCCTTTATTTCCTTCGCTGTCCACCGGCGTTACTGTGAAACGCAACCATTTCTTCATATCTTCTTTTTGAGGAATATAAGTCTTTTCTGTTGCACCAGCAATTGTTACATAGGTTCCGTTTTCTCCGCTGCTAGCCAGTGCCCAACTGTATTCACTGGTACCTTCTGCATTTTCACCCGCATAAAGATAGTGACCCTCCACCGGCTCACCTACGGTCACACCCGCCTGCCCCGCAACACTTTCAATTGTCACCGCCTGCGCTTGTGGTGTGTCAGGTGTTGCTGCAAGAATGGGTCCGACACCAACAGTACGCATACGACCATTTCCGGTCACACTGCTAACCGGCACTCTGACAGCAATATATTTTCCCACTGCATCCGCACCAATGGTATAACTTTTTCCACCGGTTTGCAGAATTACCTCATCATAGCCCGCTTTTGCAGGTATGTATTGTGTATCTTGCACCTGCCATTCCAACTTGCTGTCCAGTCCTGTTGCTGTTCCAGCAGGGTCATATAAATCATAGGAAAAGGTGAGCGTCTGCCCCACAACAGGCGTTCCGTCAATTTTCATATGGAACACAGATGGATAGGAGTCCACCGTAGAATCCGCACTTACCGGCATAGCAAACAAAGCTATAAGCAGCGCTGCTGCCAGAAAAAGCGGTAAAAGTTTTTGAATTCGGTTTTTCATAATGGGTTTCTCCCCTTTCTCTTAGCGATAAATAAAGAGTTCTCTGACAGAGCCGAAACGTACCCGTACGAACACTTTATCCGCGATAGCGTCGTCCTCCGACGCCCGAATGTTGTCAAAGTCCGTTTCCGTAACCGTTTTTGTTTCTCTGTCAAGAATGCAGATTCTCGGCGTTTGCAGGGAATTAATGAGCAGCTCCGTACTCAGGTTAACATCAATCGCCAGAGAATTATCTTTTTTCCGGCGTACGCTACCGAAAATCCATTCCATGTAACCACTCATCCCCTTCACCTGATATTTGGGGCTGTCGTCTTTTGTCATATCAAACGGACTGAAATCGCACAGACGATACAAAACGTTAATACGGTTTTGTGTGTCTGCATCTATCATTACAACATCGCCGAATTCCAAATCCTTGTCCGGTGTCATTTTTCCGCTGCCGTCCGGACGCTGGTCTGTGATACTGCCGTCATTGCGTACAATTTTACTCTTTTCTACAAAAGTATATTTGTTTTCTGAACCGGCGAGCCAGATAACAACATTATATACCTGATCGCCGTTGGCTGAAGCCGCTTTATTTACTTTTGTCACAACACCAACCGTGGAATTGCTGGTATCAATGCTACCCAGACCAACTGTTGCCGCTGCCACCGTCATGCTAATTGCCGCCGGAATGCCGTCCTTTACGTTCCACATAGAAAATGTTGAACCGGAGGATGCTGCGCCATAATATTGCTCATTGGCAAAATAGCTGCTGCCATAAACCATATATTCATCGTCTGAATCAACCACTTCCGGTATTACGAACACAACGCAGTCGTTTCCGATAATATAGCGCTGTGGGTCTTGATAGCTGACCAGCATACGCGATTGACTCTGATAACGCATTCCGTTACTAAATGCAATTTTAGATTCCGTGAGTTCATCAATATCATGGTCGCTGTTGGGCGCTTTGGTATCGAGGAAATTAATTTTTCCATCACTGTTCATTCCATAGCGTACCATCCCGCGCACTTTACCCGGCATTTCGGTGTTTTCAAACATAATCTGATAGGCTTCCGCCGCCGAATGACCGGTTCCGTCTACAGACAAACGGTCTGCAAGCGGATAAATCTCCACACTGCCCGTCTGTGTCAGCAGTTTCACACTGTAGGAACTACTGATACCACCGTCAGACGCCGCCTCCAGCACATATCCAAACCGTTTGCCAGAAGAGCCACCCTGTTCATAGTAGGCAACTTCTCCTAATGTATCAAGATAAAATGCGCCTTTGAAATCATTCGTAATTTCTGTGCCGTTTTCACTGATAAACTGGTCGGACACGCGATATTCTTTGGCCTGTCCCTCCTGGTCCGTTGATGTTGCAATGACAACGCCATCCTCGGACACTGCTGTAATGCTACCCGATATAATATCCGTACAGACAAGAATCTGTATTTTTTTCTTGTCTGCAGTGCTATCATAGAAATTACGGGACACTGCAACAGATAACATATCCTTCTTTGAAATATCCGACAGTGTGATTTCCTGTCCATTTTTCTGAATGGAGTAGCGAATTCCTGCATCATCCAATTCAATCGGCGCCGCGCCAAACATCAGACTAATGCGTTTATCTTCTACACTAACGCCTTCCACCACTACGGTATCCCAATCTGTCAATATCAACACGTCAATACCGCCGTCGTTGTCGTTATCAATTCCTGTAATCGTTCCATGTAAATCCAGCAGAGTCTGCGCCTCTAGATTAATTGCTTTGCCGTCATAACCCAGATTATAAATAATGTCTGCATTGGATTCAATGGTTTCGTGCTGTCTGCGACCACCGTCATAATAGCTTAACCGGCTGCCTGTCGTATCCGGTGCTAAATCGGTACTTTTCACCTCTATAATCCGATTGCTGCGGGGCATCGCAAATACAATGGTGTCGCGATCCGCTGTATCGTCCTTTTGGTAATAGAACTCAACGCTCTGTCCCAGATATGCCTGCACACCACTGTCTCCTGCATAGTATACAATACCGTCTACTTCTGCTTCTCCCACTTGCAGCGTGGTTTCTCCATTAATTTTAGTATATTGATCCGCTGTGACAATACCACGCGCTTTGTAGATATTATGATATTCGCTTAAATAAGTAACATCACGTTTCTTCTCCAGCTCTGCAGTCTGTCCAAACGACACTTGACGTAAAATATCTACTTCGGACGCCCGATAGATTAATTCCGCAATCATACCGCGTGTCATCGGGTCCTCTGCGTTTGCTGCAGTACGCAAAATACCTAGTGAGGATGCCTGTGCCAAATAGCCCTGTGGATATCCGCCCTGGCTTTCTGCAAAATAGGTATATCCCAGTACGCCAATCATGACGCAAACTGCTTCGCCTACTGTAATTTGTTCCTCTGGGTAGAAATATCCATCCGGATATCCTTTCAAAATCCCTGAGCCAACTGCACAGCTAATTACACCGCTTGCCCAATGACCGGTGCTCACGTCCGGAAACGGCGTTTGTGCTTCCGCACTGCCGGCATCAATTCCTCGCAGCCGAACTGCCAATGCAGCAAATTCCGCACGTGTCATGGTCTCATCTGTATGGAATGTCCCATCCGGATATCCTTCCATAAATCCCATCGCTGTTGCGAAGGAAACATATTTTTCATAGCTACTCCCCGCTGTGTCACTATATGTTGGCACAGCCCCTACTGCAGTCGGCACTAAAAGACATAGCGCCAATAGCAGTGCGGTTAATTTTTTCATGGTCAAGCACCTCTCCCTTTTGTTTTACGTGCGTTTTTACTTCTCCGCTAAAACGTTCACCAGCGCTTTGGACAAAATAAAGATAGTCTAATTGTGCCAACCGCTTCTTTTTCTATCCTCGGAAATCGAAAAAGGTCTTGCAAAACGCATACGTTTTGTTACAAAATTTCTTTTACTCTTTTACTGCACCTATCATCACGCCGTTTACAAAATATTTCTGCAAAAACGGATACAAGCACAAAATCGGTACCGTTGAAACAACAATGACTGCATATTTAATGGTTTCACTAACCTGCGCCTGTTCCGCAATCGTTACGTCATCAATCATCTTTGTTGTGTCGTTTTGAATCAGAATTTCACGCAAAACGAGCTGCAATGGATACAGCGACCGTTTCGTAATATAAATAGACGCATTGAACCATGAGTTCCAGTATCCTACTGCACTGTAGAGTGCGATAACCGCCATTGTCGGCATTACCAGCGGCACAATAATTTTACTCAGCACTACGAGATGTCCCGCGCCGTCCAGACGCGCGTTTTCCTCCAAACTTTCCGGTATGCCGTACATTGCCGTACGCATAATTAAAATGTTTGTCACATTCAGGCAGGTTGGCAAAATCAGCACCAGCAAATTATCCATCATGCCCAGTTGTTTCATCCATAAATAGGTAGGCACCAGCCCACCGTTGAAAAACATGGTAAACATAACAATTTTCATCAGCGTTTTTTGATGCATCACGTTTTTACGACTGAAAAAGTATGCCGCTACCGTTGTCGCCACAACGCTGACAATGGTTCCAATTACCAAAATAATAATGGAGTTGGTATAACCAGTTAAAATGAATGAGTTTCTAAATGTTGCCCTATAGGATTCAATGTTTGGCGCAAGCGGACGCAGCAACACCCCGTCGTGCGCCATAAGCTGACTGGCATTGGAAAAAGACGCAAGCGTGACATAGAGCAGCGGATAAAATGCCGCGATTGCCACCGCCAGCAAAATCAAAGCATTGATTCCCAAAAACACTTTTCGTCCTATACTTTCTTTGATTTGCATGTATTCTTCCTCCTTTACCAAATACTTGATTCACCGGCGCGCCGGCTAAACCAGTTTGTGAAAATAATGAGTGCATAGTTAATGACTGAGTTAAACAGTCCTACCGCCGAAGAATAGCTGAAGTTAAACTCCATCAGACCACGCCGGTAAACATAACTGGAAATAACATCCGCTCTTTCATAGGTCAGCGGGTTATACAGCAAAATAATCTTTTCAAAACCAACGCCCATAATATGTCCGACACGCAGAATCAACATAATGACAATGGTCGGCATAATACCGGGCAGCGTGACGGCAAAGAGCTGCCGCCACCGTCCCGCGCCGTCAATGGACGCCGCTTCATACAAATCCATATTGATACCGGAGAGCGCCGCCAGATAGATGATGGAGCCCCAGCCGATTTCCTGCCAAATACCGGTGATAACATAAATAGGTACAAACAATTCCTTTTTGCCCAGCAAGTCTGTTTTTTCCACCAGTCCAACAGAGTTTAACAGACTCGTGATAAGTCCGGTATCCGCTACAAAATTTTTAATAATACCACAGACAACCACCAATGACACAAAATGCGGCATATAGGTGATGGTCTGGATGGTACGTTTAAAAATGCTGTGCTTGACTTCGTTTAGCATCAACGCCAGAATAATGGGTGCCGGGAATCCGAAAATCAACGTCGAAAAACTAATCGTCAAGGTATTGCCCAAAATACGCCCAAAGTCCGGACTTGTGAAAAAGTCAATAAAATGTTTAATACCTACCCAGTGGCTGCCCCAAATCCCATATTGCGGCGAAAAATCTTTAAACGCAATAATTGCACCATACATGGGGATATAGTTGAAAATGATATAAAATGCCAAAATGGGCAGAAATATCAAATATAATTTCCAGTTTATGAAAAAGTCTTTTTTGCAGCGGGCGCCATAGCTTTCTTTCAGAACCTGCGGTTTTCCGTTTACTGCCGCGCTGCTTGCCGTGTTTGCCATATTCGCTCCTCCTTAGCGTTTCAGATACAAATCATATTCTTTCTGCATAATGTCTTTCAGTTGGTCATAACCGCGACTTGACAATGTCTGCAAATATGTGTCCCAATTGGAAAGAGATTCTTCGCCTGTGATAAATTTCAGCATCATCTCTTCTGCATAGGAAGAAATGTCTGTGCTCAGACGACCATAGCTGGTATCTGAAGGCGCCAATGTCGGCAAATCAAACTTAGGTGCTTGATTCACGCCCCAAATTTCCAATGCTTCTTCCTGCTGCGTATAGCTATATTTTGTTTCCTGAATGAACTCTACACCGGAAGGTGCTTTATAACTTTGTTGTTTATAAACAGGATAGTTTTCAGTATTGCGAATATAATAGTTGATTGCTTCTGTTTGACTAAGTCCATCAGGATTTTTTGTAATTAAATCCGTATATTGCATTTTACCATCTTCAACAGTATAGGTTTTTCCTTCTTCCCCAAATTGCAGGAAAGCGCTGCCCTCTTCCGAAAAACCGAAATCCAACACTTTCATTGCCAACGCTTTATGTGCGCTTTTTCCGCTGATGGCATACCCTGCCATATATACCATGGCGTCTTTTGTCCCGAATTTTGGAATGTCACCTCTGTTTGCAACAGGGAAACGAACCGCCGTCAAGTCATAGGTCGGGTCAAGTTCCTGCCCTGCCTGCAGCCATTTACCTAAGTTTGCGCCATTCCATCCAAAACTTGCGCCGGATTTCCCGTTCAGCATTTTTGCATCGATTCCTTTGGCATCAATGGTTGCCAAATTGCGGTCTATCAGACCTTCTTCATACCACCGGTGCATCGTTTCCAAGAAATTTTTATATTCCGGCTGTGCATACCCATATTTTGCCTGTCCTTCTCCGTCTGTGTACCAGCCAAGCTTCATATCAAACGCGCTGGTCAAACCACGTCCTAAATAAGCGGTTGTCAGTGTGAGCGGCGCTTCTGCTCCTTTTTTGTCGCGAAAAGCACGTAGTACAGTTTCCCATTCGTCAATTGTTTCCGGTTTTTCCAGTCCCAGTTCATCCAGCCAGTCCTGACGGAATATGTAGCCTGCCGAAACGGTTCCCGCCGATTGGTCATTGGCATAAGACGGCACATAATAGTAGTTCCCATTATTGGTACGCAAATCACGTGCTGCCTGTTCATTGGCTTCCAGATACGCCTTAAAATTTGGTGCGTAGTCATCCATGTAGTCATTTAAAGAACTGATATATCCATCGCTGATTGCACGTTCTGCACCGCCCGGCATATCGGTTGTCCAGTACCAACCTACCAAATCCGGCAAGTCCCCCGCCGCCAGCAGCAGGTTAAACTGTTGTTTTTCCTGTCCTGCCGTTGGGAATGTCCAGTCGAATTTTACGCCTAATTTTTCTTCATAATTTGTAAGAGACGGATATGTCAGCGGGTCACTGTAGGGACCGATTGCCGCGCCGCCGCGGTAAGCCCAAACTTTCAATCTTGTTTCTGTTTGGATTGGGTAGCCGCTTGTTTTCAGCTTCGCCAGTTCCTCTTCACTTTCCGCCTGATTGACTTCACCGTTGCCGCAG